>JAHDWY010000358.1 GCA_023384315.1 Candidatus Hydrogenedentota bacterium
GCGCTCCCAGTGAGGGACTACGTGTACCTTCATCCCCTCCGCTTGCCTGACCCATTCCGGCGGTGGTAGTGTTTGAATCGATCACCGTTGGGTACCTCGGACGCAGGAATTCTCCCCCGATGCATTCGAATCATTTGGAAGTCGTAGTCGGCGAAAAACTTGCAACATCCGGTCAACGCGTGGCGACGGCGGAGTCCTGCTCCGGCGGGCTGGTCGCGCACCGGTTTACCAATGTGTCCGGTTCGTCCACGTACTTCTTGGGCGGCGTGGTCACGTACAGCAATGAAGCGAAGGCTGATCTGCTGAACGTGTCCATCGACGACATCGACCAGCACGGGGCCGTGAGCGAAACCGTCGCGCGGCAGATGGCGCAAGGGGCGCGGCACTGTTTCGGCGCGGAATGGGGCATCGGGATTACCGGCATTGCCGGGCCCACGGGCGGCACCGAGGAAAAGCCGGTCGGTCTCGTGTACATTGCGGTCGCAGGGGCCGCTGAAACGCACGTGACGCGGAACTTGTTTGCAGGGTCGCGGGAGTCAATTAAGGAACAAACGGCCGATAAGGCCTTTGAACTCTTGTTGGAGCAATTGCAGTGAGTGCAGGATTCGTTCATCTTCACGTTCATTCAGAATACAGCGTCCTCGACGGCGCAAGCAAGGTCGCGGAACTCATCGACCGGTGCCAGAAGTACGGCATGAAAGCCTGCGCGTTGACCGATCACGGCGCCATGTTCGGCGTGCTCGACTTCTTCACGGCGGCCAACAAGGCAGGCATCAAACCGATCATCGGGTCGGAGCTGTACGTCGCCAAGGGCAGCCGTTTCGACAAATCGGGGCGGACCCCCGGCGGGTCCAACAACCACTTCCTCTTGCTGTGCGAAAACGACGCGGGCTACCACAACCTATGCCGCCTGAGTTCGCTCGGGTATCTGGAGGGTTTTCACTACAAGCCGCGCGTCGACCTCGAACTGCTGGAGAAGTACAAGGAAGGCATCATCGCGACGAGCGCATGCCTTGCGGGGGAAATCCCCCAGTTCCTGATGAATGACGATCTGGACGCCGCAAACGAGGCCATCAAGAAGTACGTGGCAATCTACGGGCGGGACAATTTCCTGATCGAACTCATGGATCACGGCATGCCCGAACAGCGCAAGATCAACCCGTACCTCGCCGAAATGGCCGAGCACCACGGGCTCATGGTCATCGCCACGAACGATTGCCATTACACGGACAAGGAAGACGCGGAACCCCACGAAGCGCTCCTGGCCATTCAGACGGCCACGACGCTGGATAATGACGACCGGTTCAAGTTTCCAACGAACGAGTTTTATTTCTGCAGCGCGGAGGTGATGAAGGACCGCTTCAAGGAATATCCGCAAGCCATCGCCAACACGGAGAAGGTGGCCGACCGCTGCAACGTGAAGATCCCGCTGGGGAGTCATCTTATCCCGCGCTACGAACCGCCGGACGGCATGGCGAAAGAAGAGTACCTGCGGCGGCTCGTTCAGCTCGGTCTCGAAGACCGCTACGAGGGCAACCCGACCGAGGAACATCTCAAGCGCGCCGACTTCGAACTGACCGTCATCGAAGGCATGGGCTTCGTCGACTACTTCCTCGTCGTCTGGGATCTCATCAACCACGCGCGGAGCAAAGGCATTCCGGTGGGGCCGGGGCGCGGCTCCGGCGCGGGCAGTCTCGTGGCGTACGCGCTGAAGATTACGAACATCGATCCCATTCGCTACGGGCTGCTGTTCGAGCGTTTCCTGAATCCTGAGCGCATCACCATGCCAGACTTCGATCTGGACTTCTGCTACAACCGGCGCGGCGAGGTCATCGAGTATTCACGGGAGAAGTACGGTACGGACAACGTTTCGCAGATCATCACCTTCGGCCGCATGAAGGCGAAGCAGGTGGTGCGCAACGTGGGACGAGTGCTCGGCATGCCCTACGGCGACGTGGACCGGATTGCGAAACTGATCCCCGACGATCCCGCCATGAAAGTCACGCTCAAGAAGGCGCTCGATCAGGAGCCGGAACTCCAGGACATCCTCAAGCAAGACCCCGCGGTGCAACGGCTGTGGCAGTTGGCGACGCGCCTCGAAGGCACGGTCGGCACTTGCGGCACGCACGCGGCGGGCGTGGTGATCTGCGACCAGCCCTTGACGGACCACGTACCCCTGTTCCAGGCGGCCGGCAGCGACGTGGTCGCGACGCAGTTCGAGATGAAGGGCGTCGAGGAAGTCGGCCTGCTCAAAATGGACTTCCTCGGCCTGCGCACCTTGACGGTCGTACACGACGCCGTCCGATTCGTAAAACAGAATCGCGGCATCCATATCGACATCGACAACCTCGAGCCCAACGACAAGAAGACCTACGCCCTGCTCCGGTCGGGCAAGACCATGGGCGTGTTCCAGTTGGAAAGCTCCGGCATGCGGGACCTGGCGAAGCGCATTGGGCTGGAGAGCCTGGAAGAAATCTGCGCGCTTATCGCCCTGTACCGGCCGGGTCCCATGCAGCTCAAGGATCAGTACATCGAGAGCAAGCACAATCCAAAGAAGGTGCAGTACGACCATCCCCTGCTCGAACCGATCCTGAGCGAGACCTACGGCGTGGCGCTCTACCAGGAGCAGGTCATGCAAATCGTGCAGGCGGTCGCGGGTTTCTCGCTGGGGCAGGCGGACATGCTGCGCCGCGCCATGGGAAAGAAGAAGGCCGACCTCATGGCCGAGCAGCGCGACAAGTTCGTCGCGGGCGCGAAGGAGAACGGCATCGGCGCGAACCTCGCGGAGACGCTCTTCGCGAAGATCGAGCAGTTCGCCGGGTACGGTTTCAACAAGTCACACAGCATGGCGTACGCGTACGTGGCGTACCAAACCGCGTTCTTGAAGGCGAACTATCCCGCGGAGTTCATGGCCGCGCTGCTCACGAGTGAATCGGGCAACCTGGACAAGGTGGGCATCTACGTGGAGGAGTGCCGTCGGCTTGGTATCGAGGTGCTCGCGCCGGATGTGAACGGTAGTTCCCTCGGTTTCACCGTGGAAGGCGACTGTATCCGCTTCGGACTCGGCGCAATTAAGAATGTGGGCTCAGCGCCTGTCGATGCGATTACCAAGGAACGCGACGCGAACGGTCCCTTCAAGGACATCTACGACTTCTGCGCGCGCATTGACAGCCGGCAGGCCAACCGTCGCGTCATCGAAAGCCTGAACAAGGCGGGCGCGTTCGCGAGCACGGGCTGGGGCCGGCGTCAGGTAGAACACGCATTGGATGCGGCCATGAGCCAGGGCCAGCTCAGCCAGAAGGAGCGTGCCGCGGGCCAAACGTCGCTGCTCGAACTCATGGGTGGCGGTGACGAAGCCGAAGAGACCATGCACCAGAAACCGGACGTGCCCGAATGGCCCGAGAGCGAGTTGCTCGCTTTCGAAAAAGAGATGCTCGGACTCTACGTCAGCAGCCATCCCCTGGCGCGGCACGCGAACACGCTGGATCGCTACACCTCGCACAGCCTTGCCTCCTTGAACGAATTGCGGGAAGGCACGGAAGTGGTCCTGGGCGGTCTGGTGGGCAATGTGAAACAGCACATCACCGCCCGCGGCAACAAGAAGATGGCCTTCGCCACGCTGGAGACCCTGGAAGGGCCCGTGGAGTTCACCGTGTTTCCGGAGTTGTATGAACAGAAGGCGGGGCTGCTGACTGCGGACATGGCCGTTATGCTGGTGTCGACCATCAACTTCCGCAATGACGAAGCCGGACTGATCGCGCAGGACATCTTGCCTATTGAAGAAGCCGAAAGCCGGCTGACAAAGGCCGTCCACATCCGGCTGACGACCGTCGGGCTCGACGACGTGCTGCTGGAACGCCTCGCCGAGATCCTGGGCAAACGTCCCGGCAAATGCGACGTGTACTTGCATTGCGTGACGCCGGAGCATGAGGATGTGACCGTGCACGCGACAGACGCCTGCAAGGTCGCCGCGAGCGCGGAGTTGACCGAACAGGTAGAAGACCTCCTGGGCGAAGACACCTTGTGGCTATCGGGGGGCAACGGATTGCCGCGCCACGATTGAGGCATCATGGAACATCCGGTCCTACTGTTTGACGGTGTCTGCAACCTCTGCAACAAGGCTGTGCAATTCATCATCAAGCGCGATAAGGACGCTCTGTTCCGGTTCGCCAGTTTGCAGTCGGATGCGGGGCAAGCGCTCCTCAACCAGCACGATCTCCCCACGGAAGATTTTGATACCATGGTGTACCTTGAGGGGGATTCCGTGTACACCAGATCGACGGCGGGACTTCGGATCGCGCGACGGCTGGGCGGGCTGTGGCCTTTGCTGTACGCCTTCATCGTCATACCGCGGCCTATCCGTGACGCGGTCTACGGCGTCATCGTCCGCAACCGGTACCGCTGGTTTGGAAAACGCGACGACTGCATGGTCCCCACGCCGGATCTGCGCGCGCGATTTCTGGAGTAAGCGTGTGTTTGAAAGTACCGACCCATGAACAAGCTCGCCATCCACGGCGGTAACCCCGTGCGCTCCCAGCCGATCGTCACAACCGGACGCCGCTTCGATGAGGACGAACTCCAAGAACTCAAAGAAGCGCTCGATCAACAGACTCTCTTCTACTGGTCAGGCGAAAAGGTGAAGGCGTTTCGGCGGGAGTTTGCGGAACTCTACGGCGTGAAGCATTGCCACATGGTGTCGAGCGGGACCGCGGCGCTTCACGTGGCGACGGCCGCGGTGGGTATCAAGCCGGGTGACGAGGTCATCACCTCCCCCATCACGGACCAGGGGACCATCATCGCGATCCTCGCCCAAGGCGGCGTTCCGGTGTTTGCCGACGTGGACCCGCATCATTACGCCATCACAGCCGAGAACGTGGAGAAGTGCATCACGGAAAAGACGAAGGCGATTATCGTGGTCCATCTCGCGGGCAGTCCGGCGGATATGGAGTCCCTCCTGGCCGTGGCGCGACGGCACGGTCTCAAGGTCATCGAGGATTGTGCGCAGAGCTACCTTTCGTACTACCAGGGGAAGCTCGTCGGCACGCTTGGGGATGTGGGCTGCTTCTCGCTGAACGACTACAAACACATCAGCGCGGGCGATGGCGGCATGGTCGTCACCAATGATGACGCACTGGCGGAATTCGCCGGGGTGTTCCTGGACAAGGGATACCGGCGGGACGGGTCCGGGCGCAGACCGGAACTACTGGCCTTCAACTACCGGCCCAGCGAGCTGCAGGGCGCGGTGGCACGCGCGCAGTTGCGTAAGCTGCCGTACATCTGTGAACGGCGGCGAACCCTGGGCGACCGGCTCTCGGCTGCGTTGGAGGGCATACCAGGGGTCCATCCGCATCAGGTACTCGATGGCTGCTCGAGTTCCTACTGGTTCTACCTTGGCCGCACAAACCCGGAAGTGCTTGGAATTACG
>JAHDWY010000359.1 GCA_023384315.1 Candidatus Hydrogenedentota bacterium
GAGCGTATTTTCAACGGCGCACTGACACGCAAGCCGGATCCCTTCGGATCGCTCTCTTTCGGTCAAGAGGTTTCGTTCAGCCGAAGAGTGGGTTCCGGATCCCCTGGCGAGCCGAATCCGGCACTTGCCACAGGTGCCCTGTCCCCCGCAGGGATAATCAAGGAATACCCCCGCCCGCGCGGCGGCCTCGCGTACGGTCGTACCGGGACGAACCGTCACCGACCGCCCCTGAGGTTCAAACGTTACCGATACCGGCTCGTCGCCCATGCCCCCTCAAATTGCAGGCGAAGGCCATGCGGCGCCCGCCCACGCGGTGGCGCGCTACCGCTTGTCCACCGGGATGAACGTACGCTTGTTTTCACCCGTGTATATCTGACGGGGCCGATGGATGCGGTTATCCGGGTCCTTGCGCATCTCCAGCCACTGCGCAATCCAGCCGGGCAGGCGCCCAATCGAGAACAAAACGGTAAACATGTTCGTTGGGAAACCCATTGCGCGATAAATAATGCCGCTGTAGAAGTCGACATTCGGATACAACTTTTTCTCTATGAAATAGTCGTCATTGAGCGCCACATCTTCGATATTCTTCGCCAAATCCAGCAATGGGTCGCTTATACCCATTTCGTTCAGAACTTCGTCGCACGCCTTCTTGATAATCTTCGCCCGCGGATCGAAGTTCTTGTAGACGCGGTGGCCAAAGCCCATTAACCGGAATCCGGAATCCTTCTTCTTCGCCAATTCGACGTATTTCTTGTAGTCACCGCCGTCCGCCAGGATCTTCTCCAGCATTTCGATAACGGCCTGGTTCGCGCCGCCATGGAGGGGACCCCACAACCCGCTGATGCCCGCCGATATTGACGCGTACAGATTGGCCTGGCTGCTGCCGACCATGCGTACGGTGGACGTACTGCAATTCTGCTCATGGTCGGCATGAAGAATAAGTAGCTGGTTGAGCGCGCGCTCCTGAACGTCGGATACGACATACTCTTCGGCCGGAGAACCGAACATCATCCGCAAGAAATTCGCCGCGTAGCTTAACTCCGCCTTGGGGTACAGGATGGGTTCGCCACGGGAGATCTTGTAGGAAAACGCCGCAATCGTCTTTGCCTGCCCAAGCAGACGGCGAATGTTCAACTCCACCTGCTCGTTCGTTTCGGAGTCCGGATAAAACGTGTACAACGACGCCACCATGGCCGAAAGAATCGCCATGGGGTGCGCCGTCGGCGGATAATGGTCAAAGAAATTCATCATCCCTTCGTGGATGAAACTGTGATTCGTAAGTTGGCGGCGCCATTCCAAGAGTTCCGGCTTGGTGGGAAGGTGATCGTAGATGAGAAGGTACGCCACTTCCGGGAACTTCGAGTTCGTTGCCAGCTCTTCAATCGGGTATCCCCGGTACCGGAGAATCCCCTTCTCCCCGTCGATAAACGTGATCGAACTCTTGCAGGACCCGGTATTCCCGTACCCGTGATCGTATGTGATGGCACCCGTCTTCGCCCGAAGCGTGCTGATGTCGATGGCCGTCTCGCCTTCGGTACCCTCAAACACCGGGAATTCGTATTCTTTTCCCTCGAAGATTAATTTCGCAGTGCTCATACTGATCTCCGTTTGTGCGCGGACTTGACGCCCCTCGCACACCGAACCCCCCGGTTACTCTGAGTTAAGAATTCTCCGCCCATTACCCCCGAAATCGCGGGGCTCGCACCGCCCCTGCGTTTTTCCAAGAGGAAGGTTACTATATCCGGCGAAGGCCGTGTGAATCAACCCCTACTCCCGAACAGGACGCGAGCGAATATCAATCACAACGTTCGCCGCTATTTCGAACTTACTAGACATGAGGGGGAAAAATGACCAAAATATGCCCTCATCATCCGGAAGGACTCATCACGAATGGCCAAAGAAGAACACTTGCCCCAATTGGAACAGGTATCCCCGCTGACGCTTTTCTTTAAGCAAGATGCGGTCGCAGCGGGACTCCTCTTGTTTTCAGCACTTGCCGCGCTCATCGTCGCCAACAGTCCCGCTCACGATTGGTACGAGCACTTGTGGCATACCCATTTCGGATTCTCTCTCGGAGACTGGACGCTCGACCAAACCCTGCACCATTGGATTAACGATGGGCTTATGGCCATTTTCTTCTTTATGGTGGGACTCGAGATAAAGCGAGAGTTGATGGTCGGCGAGTTGGCCAGTTTCCGCAAGGCGCTATTACCGGCCATGGCAGCGGCGGGGGGGATGATATTCCCCGCACTGATCTTTGTGCTGTTCAATTTTGAAACAGAGGCGGCCAAGGGCTGGGGTATTCCCATGGCAACCGACATCGCCTTCGCAACCGGGGTACTTGCCCTGATTGGCAAACGTGTACCCGCCGCCATCGGTGTCTTTCTGGTCGCCTTGGCGATTGTGGACGACATCGGGTCGGTTTTGGTCATCGCCGTGTTTTATACGGAGCAACTGGCGTTGCGGCCCTTGTTGATTGGTGCATTTCTGATTCTACTTTCGTTTGGCATGTGCCGGCTCGGAGTCCGCTGGACCTTCCCGTACGTCATCGTGGGCGCCATCATATGGTTCGAGTTTTTGCAGTCCGGTGTCCACGCCACGATAGCGGGAGTTCTCCTCGCGTTTACCATACCCGCGGACGCCCGATACGAGACGCCCCACTTTTTTGGGCGGATGACCACGCTCCTCTATCGCTTCACCGACGCGGAGGATTATAAGAACCCGCTTCTGGTAAATGCGCGCCAGCAATCCTTGATTCGGGCGATCCTGAAGGAGTGTCACCATGTGGAGGCGCCCTTGCAACGCATCGAGCACCTGCTCCATCCCTTCAGCGTCTTCGTTATCATGCCTATCTTCGCCTTCGCCAATTCTGGCGTCGTCATCGACTTTTCCACCGTGGGAAACATGTTGCTGCAGCCGGTCACCCTGGGCGCACTCGCCGGTTTGATGCTGGGCAAACAGATCGGCGTCATGGCGTTTTCCATGGCGGCGGTCAAACTGGGTTGGGCCGAGCTTCCCAAGGGAATCCGTTGGACCCACATCTACGGCGTCAGCTGGCTGGCAGGCATCGGATTCACCATGGCCCTTTTCATCGATGAACTGGCTTTCAAGACGACCGGCCTCACCGGTGAAGCCGCCGAAGTCATGCTGCGCCATCTCGCCGAGGCCAAGGTCGGCATCTTCCTGGCCAGTTTCCTGTCGGGTCTGGGCGGATTCCTGTTATTGCGCTATTTCTGCCGCAACACGCCGCCGGAAGAGGCGCGCGTATCCGCGCACTGAGAACAAGGATCATCGCGCAATGGCGGTAAGACGTTGTGAATGGGCCCGGGGCGAATTGGATATCGCATACCACGACGAGGAGTGGGGGGTGCCCGTGCATGACGACCGGACCCTGTTCGAGTTCCTCATTCTGGAAGGGGCCCAGGCAGGCTTGAGTTGGTCGACCATTCTCAAGAAGCGCGAGGGTTACCGCGTCTTGTTCGACAACTTCGACGCCAAGAAGGTTGCGCGTTACGACGCCCGCAGGATCGCCAAATTGCTTGACGATCCCCGCATCGTGCGCAACCGTCTCAAAGTGGAATCCACAGTGGACAACGCCAAAGCCTTTCTCGCGGTCCAGAAAGAGTTCGGCTCGTTCGATGCCTACATATGGCAGTTCACCGGAGGCAAGCCCATCGTCAATCGTTGGAAGTCGCTCAAAGAGATCCCGGCCCGCACCGTCGAATCCGACGCCATGAGCAAGGACTTGAAGAAGCGCGGGTTCCGCTTCGTCGGCTCGACCATCTGCTACGCCTTCATGCAGGCCACCGGCATGGTCAACGACCACACAATAGACTGTTTCCGATATCGCGAGGTCACCAAGAGGCTGGCAAGACGATAGGCGCATTCCAGCGTCAGCTTTTGGCACAGGCTTTGGTTTCCAAGCGCAATATGTTAGATATCAAGGTCTTCGCCTGGGGATTGTGGTCGGCACTTCGCCGGCAAGCAGTGGCATGCAAGGAGCCTTAGCACGTGAAAGCAATCATCATCGGGGCGGGCCGTGGGGCGCGATTGATGCCTCACACGGCGGACTCGCCCAAGTGTTTCGCTGAAGTGGGCGGGAAGCGCATCCTGGATTGGGGTTTGGTAGCGCTCGCGGCCGGCGGACTGACGGATATCGTCTACATCGGCGGGTATCAGATCGACCTCATTAAGCGCGAGTACCCCGCGTTCACCTTTTGCCATAACGCGGATTGGCCGAACAACAACATCATGGAGTCGCTCATGCACGCCGAAGCGCACATGGACGGCGGCTTCGTCTGCGCCTATAGCGATATCCTGTACACGCCGGAAATTATCGGCGAACTCGTGAAATCCACGCACGACTGCACCTTGGTCTGCGACACTGACTGGCGCGCTCGATACGTCCAGCGGACGGAGCATCCCGAGGAAGACGGGGAGAAAGTGCGGTTGGACGGCAACATGCGGGTCGCGGCCATCAACCGGACGATGCCGTCGGAGGACGCTTTCGGCGAGTACATCGGCGTGGCGCAGTTTACGTCCGATGGCGCCGCCGCGTTGAAGCGCCACTACCACGACGCCCGCGAACGCCATGGTGACGGTCCCTTCCAGGCGGCCAAGACGTTTCGCAAAGCCTATCTCATCGATTTGTTCCAGCACATGATCGACGCGGGGGTGGACATGCACGCCCAGCCGACCCATGGCGGATACATGGAAATCGACACGAACCAGGATTTTCAGATCGCACGAAAGGAATGGGCTGTATGAGCCGAAGCTTCCCTCTGTTTCCCGCGGGCGTCGTCGGGAGCATGCCCCGGTCGCAGTTTGTCCGCGATCTCCTTGACCCGGAGCGGACGCCCACAAACGTGCGCGACTTCGAAAAACGCATGAATGCGGCCGTGGACTACATCCTCGCGGTGCAGGAATCCGCGGGACTGGACATCGTCTCCGACGGCGAGTACCGGCGCCGTTCGTACATCGGCATCATCGCCGACGTGTGCGACGGGTTCCGGCTGGAGCGGAAAGCTGGTGTCTGGTGGCACACGGTCGTGAAGCCCCTCGATTACGTCCGGCCGGGGCTTGCGGCGAAGGAAGCGCTGTACCTGCGCGAACGAACCGATCGGCTAATCAAAGTGGCCTTGCCCTCGCCGTACTTGCTGGGCCAGCGCATGTGGAACGAAACGGATTCGGTGTCAGCCTACCCCACGCGGGAAGCCTTCATGGAAGCGCTCGTGCCGATTCTGCGCGGTGAGCTCATTGCCTTGCGAGACGCGGGCGCGGACATTGTGCAGTTCGACGATCCCCATCTCTGCCTCTTCGTGGACGAGCGGGTTCGTGGAAAGTTTGCCGATCCCCAGCGTGAAATTGATCTCTGTGTCGACCTTCTGAACCGGATCATGGACGGCGTCGACGGCGTGACTA
>JAHDWY010000360.1 GCA_023384315.1 Candidatus Hydrogenedentota bacterium
GCCAGATGCGCATGCGCCGCGGCGGGCCACGCCAGTAACGCGAAGAACGCCAGTCCGGATCGCGTGATACGGGCGCTCAGGTGATGGCTTTCCATAAGAAGAAGCAGCCTCCAACCAGCACGACCGCGCCCGAAGCGCGCAAGACCATCTGCCCCGATTTCCAGCGGTGGATGGACCCAATACCAATTCCCACCGCGTGAAGCAGACCCGTCGCGATAACGAAACCAATGCTGTACAGCAACGCGCTCTGGCCTTCGGGGAGTTCGGTACCGTGGGCGTGACCGTGAAACACGGCGAAGACGGCCACCACGATCATCGCGACGGCCAGTTTCGCGCGCACTTCACCGAGCACCATGACGCCGAGGACTACGGCCGACAGGGCGATTCCTACCTCCGTCCCCGGAAGGGGAAGGCCAACCAGCCCGAGGAAACCGCCGATCGCCATCATCATGGGGAAGGCCACCGGCAACACCCAGATCGCGGGCATGCCCAGTTGAGCGCCCCAGAGCCCCACGGCCACCATAGCGAGCATATGGTCAAGACCCGACACGGGATGATGTAGGCCGCTTACGAATCCGCCGGCGCTCCCATCGCCGATGTGCGCCCACGCAACACGGGAAGCAAGCGCCGTCATGATGGCAATGCCAACACTATTGCACCGGAAAGGACCGGAACGGGATAGCATTTGTCAGTTCCCTCCTAACAACAACGCTGTGCGTTGAATTACCCAGAACGCGCCCAAACACCCCACCAGATAGCCGGGACTCAACTCCACCCAGCGGGGCCAGCGAATCTCCAGAGTCTCAAACGAGCGAACCAGCAACAACAACAGCGCCACGAAGGCGAGTTGGCCCAGTTCCACGCCCACGTTAAACGTCAACAGCGCCAGCGGAATCTCTGCGACCGGCATACCGGCGGTCGTCAATCCGCTGGCGAAGCCGAACCCATGCAGGAGTCCGAAGGCGAATGCGACAACCCAGGGATGCCGAATCGTGAAGCTCGTTTCGCCCCGCCAACGGCGCACCACCTCGGGTCCGAGGAACAGTATGCTAAGCGCGATAGCCGCATTCAACGGCGGCATCGGCGCGCTGGCATATCCCAGCGTCGCGATCGCCAGCGTGATGCTGTGCGCCACCGTAAAAGCGGTGATGGTTTTCAGGAGCATCCACCGGCTGTCAACGATCAGCATCAGGCCCAGGACAAAGAGCAGGTGGTCTACTCCGAGGAGGATGTGATGAAAACCGAGCGTCGTGTATTGCCACGCCGACTCCGTCCACGGCCGTACGCCGCGTATCGTGACCTCGGCGGTTACCGGCGATACGAAGGCCGTGAATGCCGAGCCGTCCAGCCGCGCGACGTGAACCACCACCTGCGACATGGCGTCCTGCAAGCCGGGGAATCGAATGACACTTCCGTCGATGCTGTCCTGCTGCGGCTGAACGATCCCCCGAACCACCACCGCGTCGGAGAACGTCCACTGCGTCATTTCCTCCACGACTTCCCAATCGTCCGGAATCTGCACGCCGATGAGTTCCGCGTAGCTCAGACTGTAGGGCGTTCGCCACGTGAGTTCATAGCGGTTGTCCGGCAGCTCCTCGAGATCGAGCCGGCAAGGGAGCATCTCATGCGCAAAGGCGCTGCACGCAACGACGGCGAACGCGAGGACGGCGGTGTATCGGTGCAGACGTTTCATGGCGCTGGCGTCGCGGTAACGGTATCCTCGACCGCCTCGGTTTCGGACGGCCGCTCCACCTGGACCGTATACTTCTCCCGCATCTCCGCGTACGCCTGCTCCTGGAGTTCCGTTCGCCGCGCGTCCAGCCAGACGATCTTTGCGTAGTTGTACACGTCCTCCAGTTCCGCCGCGCCGCCTTCCGCGCGTTCCGTGACGTAGACGAAATGGAGCCCTACCTGCGATTCGATAGGCCCGTTCCATCGGCCGGGTTCCTGGCGCGCAACCCGATCGGCAAATCGTTTCCCATAGATCTCCGCAATCTCGCGCATCGGGGTCAACGGATACTCATAGGGCAAGTCGGATGCATCGCTCAGCGACTCAGGGGATTCCGCCGTTGCGGAATTCAGTTGCTCGCGAATCGTAGCGATCCGCTGGTTTGCTTCTTCGCTGGTCCGGTCCTGACTCACATACACCTGCCGGAAGGCAATGCGCGGGGGTGCGGGAAACTCCTCCGGACGCTCCCGGACAAACTCCCGCAGCGTCTCGTCGCTCGGTTCGCTGAGCGCGCTCACGTCCTGCGATATGAACTCGAGCTTGGCCCGTAACCGCGCGCGAATGGCGTCATCGTCCTTATCCAGCCCCATGGCCAGGGCTTCCCTGTAATACACCTCATTGCGGACCAGCTCATCGATGATCTGTTCCTCCTCCATTTCGGTCGGAGGCCGGCCCCACTGCTGTTCAAATCCCCAATAGGCATGTTGGACTTGTTCGGCCGGGATGGCGATTTCGAATGGAGTTGCGGTGTTGCGTTCGCCCCGCCATGCGTAGACGAGGAAAAGCATCGTCCCAACCAGGACGAAGTGGAGGAGTGGTTCCCGAAGCAGTTTCATTATGAGTTGGTCCGGTCGGGGTTAGCGCATGTGAACGAATCCGGACGCCCAAGGATACTGCCTCGGGCGTCCGGAATTGATTGCTTTACTACTTGCTCTCCACCGTCACTCCCGGCCAGTCGTCGGTCCGGAAGGGCGAGGCGGGGAGGCCGGCACCGTTGTACAGGTTGCACAGCGGGTTGTCGCCCCAACCGTAGCGAACCGCGACCGGGTTGGCCACGTCCGGCGATGACACGACCACCGCGTTCCCGTCAATCGTGGCGTCGGCCCAGTGGAAGACCTTGTCCTCGCCCGCGACCGCAAAGCCTCTCAACGCATCGCCATTCGCCATGAGCCCTTGATTCGCGTGATCGAACGTGATGCGGACCGCGTTGCCCTCGACCTTCATGGTACTCATGACCGGCCCCGACCAAATTGCGCCGTCCATGTCGTAGGCCACGTGCCAGGCCGACTGCGCCAGACGCGAACCTACGTCCTGCTTGTTGCGCGGGTGGATGTCGTCAGCCTCGCCGATGTCGATGATAACGGCTTGTCCCGTGTTTTCGAGACCCAGCGTCATGCTCTGCGCTTCGCGCAACTCCGCCCACGCGGAACTCGCATTCGCGTCGGGATTCCGTTTCATGAAGTTGGCAAGCTGTACGAAGAGAAAGGGGAACTCGTCCTGTCCCCAGTTCGCGCGCCAATCCTCGATCATCGCCGGGAACAGCGAGCGGTACTGGTACGCGCGGCCCGCGTTCGATTCGCCCTGGTACCAGATCGCGCCGCGAATGCCATAGGGGATCAACGGCTGGATCATGCCGTTGTACAAGGAGGCCACCCGGTGCGGACTATCCGGCCCCATCGGCGCGCGCGGTTTGTCACCCGGCTCCGGTTGGTTGTTCGCTTTGGCTTCGTCGGCCTTCTTCTGCCACTCGGCAAGGGCCTTGTCGTAGTCCGCCTTCGTCTGCGGGTAGTTCTTCACGATGTCGTCCCAGCGGTCGATGATCGGCTGGAAATCGGGGTTGGACTGCAGCTTCGGCATACTCGTCCACGCTTCCGCAGGCGTCCCACCCCAGGAGGTGTTGATCAGGCCCACCGGCACCCCGAGGGTCTGATGCACGCGGCGTCCGAAGAAATAACCGACGGCCGAGAATTCCGGAATCGATTCCGGCGAACATACCGTCCAGGAACCTTCGCATTCGGACAGCGGTTCCTCTGAAGTCTTGCGGGCCACCGTGAACAGGCGTATCTCAGGGTGGTTGGCGTTCTTGATTTCGTTCTCAGCATCGTTTGAATTGCTCACGGTCCACTGCATGTTGGACTGGCCTGAGCACACCCACACTTCGCCGACCAATACGTCGGCGATCACCTTCTCGGTCTTGCCGGCCTTCACCGTAATGTCGTAGGGGCCACCCGCCTTGAGCGGACCCAGGTCAGCTTTCCAGTTGCCCTGTTCATCGGATCGGGTTGTGACCGTCTGGTTTCCCAGCATCACTTTCACTTTCGTGTCCGGGGCCGTCTTGCCCCAAACCGGCGCAGCCATGTCCTGCTGCAGGACCATATGGTCGCCGATGACGGATGCCAGCGTAATCTCCGGCTGGGCGCCGCCCATGCCGGTCGTGGCGCACCCGCACGCCACCAAGCACAGGGCAATAATGAAATTCCTCATGTGACTCCCCTTTCGCAATGTTGCCAGACAAGAACCTGCATTAAGCCACGAACACACCGGGCGGTCAAGTTTGTGGGAGAGACGGCTTTCCCTTTCTCTGAATATCGAACCAGCCGCGCGCTTGCAAGCCGTTCGTCGCCGTAGAACCGGGTTTTCGCGAATTCTGTGACTTCGACGAATCCGTGTTTCTTGAACGAGTCATGAATCTTCAGCGAGCTTTCGGATATAATTACCCGTGCAAGCCGCGTCATGGTCCAGACTTGCGATACGCGAGATTGGAGATGCAATATGATTCCAGCAAACTTGGGCGTGAGCGATAACGCTATCAAAGACTTCTGCCGAAGGTGGAACATCATCGAACTGCATCTCTTCGGCTCGGCGATCCGACCGGATTTTGCTCCCGAAAGCGACATTGACATCCTCGTTGTCTATGACCATGAATCCCACCCAACGCTATTCGATGAAGGCCAGATGCAGGGGGAATTGGAAGCTCTTTTCGGCCGGCCGGTCCACTTCATGACGAAACGATCGGTGGAACGCTCGACCAACCCAATCCGGCGCAAGGCAATCCTCGAGAGCGCAACGCCAGTCTATGTCCAATCCTCGTGACATCGCTCTCCTCATGGACATCGCCAATGCGGCTCAGCGCATTTTGTCGTTTACAGACGGAATGGATGAGAGCACCTTTGTAGAGGATTCACGAACTCACCTTGCCGTACAACATCAAATGATGGTCATAGGCGAGGCCGCGAAACGACTCTCGCCAGATTCAAGGAACGAGTTGGACTGTATTCCATGGTCCGCCGTTGCGCGAATGCGTGACAGATTGATTCACGGATACGATACCGTCGACTTAGAGGTTATTTGGGACACAGTCCAGCGAAATGTTCCTGACCTGTTGCAGGCCGTACGCGAACGGCTAATAGATTTCCCCACCGAATAGCCGCAGTCTCGCTCGTCAACCCATATGCGATTTGCCGCGCCGCCTACGCAGACTTTACCGAAGGGTAGCTATATCTTGTTTTTCGGCGCGTTTCCTTCGATAATACTATCAGGCTGTTTCACGAAAACTACCGGCAGGAGCCCGACCGAGCCATGCGCGCCCCGCCCGAAGCGGATTCCATCAAACTCGCCGAAGAGTCCCGGCAGAAGGACTGGATCCATCCCAGTTTTCTGCGCGACCTCTTCATGGGGCAGTTCCGCCT
>JAHDWY010000361.1 GCA_023384315.1 Candidatus Hydrogenedentota bacterium
TTGAGATGTTGAAGGACAAGAAGACGCGCGACACGGTTGAGAAGGCATTGGTCCGGAATTGAACCGCATCAGCCTGAGAGTCTGTATGGACGGAATGGACGATATGGACTGTATGGACAGTGCATGCTCTTGTC
This sequence comes from Candidatus Hydrogenedentota bacterium, assembly GCA_023384315.1. GTDB lineage: Bacteria > Hydrogenedentota > Hydrogenedentia > Hydrogenedentales > SLHB01 > JAHDWY01. The sequence goes on from JAHDWY010000361.1 coordinate 135, forward strand.
TACTCTGTCCATAATGTCCATACAGTCCATAGCGTCCATAAAACACACATAGCATTTTGCCATCGAAGGAGTAGCACATGTTTTTTTCGGGGATTTCGGACGAGGCCGGTCAGGCCATTGAAACGCAGATCAAGGCCCACCAAGACCTCGGGTGGAAACATCTCGAGTTACGGCTCGTGGACGGCGAGAACGTCACGGCCCTGTCCGACGCGAAGTTCTCGGAGGTCTACGGAAAAGTCTGCGACGCGGGCATGAAGATCTCGTGTTTCGGCAGCGCCATCGCCAACTGGGCGCGTCCCATCACCTGCGACCCGCAGATCGATATCGACGATTTAAAGCGCGCGATCCCCCGGATGCAGAAGTCCGGCACGCCGTTTATCCGCGTGATGAGTTACCCCAACGACTCGAAGCATCCCGTCGAAGAGCCCGAATGGCGCAACGAGGCCATCAAACGCATGAAGGTGCTGGCGAAGATGGCGGAGGACGGCGGCATCACGCTGGCCCACGAAAACTGCAGCGGCTGGGGCGGGCTCTCGGCGGACAACAGCAACATCCTCCTCGGCGAGGTGAACAGCCCGGCGTTGAAAGTGGTGTTCGACACGGGCAACCCCGTGACCTACGGCCAGGACGCGTGGGAGTACTACGAGAAGGTCTATGATGACATCGTCTACGTCCACATCAAGGACGCGAAGAAGGTGAACGGCGAGGACGTGTACACCTACTGCGGCGAAGGTGATGGGTACGTGCGCGAGATCGTCGGCGACCTGTTGAAGAAGGGGTATGACGGCGGGTTCAGCATCGAGCCGCACTTGGCGGCCGTCATTCATACGGGACAGAAGGCGGACAGCGATTCGGCGCTCTACGATTCCTACACGGAGTACGGGCGGCGGCTCGTGAAGATTGTCGACGAGGTGAAACCGTAGCGATAGTGTCCGCGGTGGTCGTGGGCGAAGGCGCGCGGAACCGGCAAGGGGTGGGGTATGCGTAAGACTCAGATTCGGGCGTTATTGGGAGCAGTGTTTGCCATCGTCGTGTTGACGGTGTTCGCGGCCATCGCCGCGTCGGCCATGGGCAAAGACGTGCCCATTCTCCGAAACATCAGCGGCGCGCTGGGCATGTAGACACAGGATGGATGTCCATCGTTCGTGATTCTGAAAGGGGGCAGGTCGCCATGTCGATCAAATGTTTGGGTCTCGTCGTTGCCGCGCTGGTTGTAATTCCGTGCGTGGCCAATACCGAGGAAGCGGCGTCACGACCCGAGTTTTCGGTCCAGCCGTATATGCAGGATCGCTTTGACGACGTCGGCCAGGTACTCCGGTTCAGCGGGGTCAATGCCGAAGATGTTCCGGCATGGCGCGATGGGGCGCGCGCGAAGCTTCGCGCGTTGCTCGGCATCGACACGATGAAGCGTTGCCAGCTACACCCAGTCATCACGGAGACGGTGGATTGCGGCGACTACACCCGGCAACGCGTGGAGATTCACACGGAACCGGGCATCGTCATGCCGGTGTACGTGCTGATCCCGAAGGAGGGGGAAGCGCCCTATCCCGTCATGCTGGCGCCGCACGGACACGGCGGCGGCGGCAAAATCGCCGTGGCCGGGATCGGCGACGATCCGGAAGTGGCGAAGGCGATCGAGTCGTTCAACTACGATTACGGTGTCGAGTTCGTCCGCGCGGGGTTCATCACCTTCTGTCCCGACGCGCGCGGGTTCGGCGAACGGCAGGAAGCCATCGCGAAGAAGAACCCGCTCTCGTCGTCGTGCCAATGGATCAACAACATGGCCATGCCGCTGGGGCAGACCATGACCGGCATGTGGGTCTGGGATCTCATGCGGCTCATCGACTATGTGGAAACCCGCGACGATTGCGATGCCGCGCGGCTGGGCTGCGCCGGACTCAGCGGCGGCGGCCTGCAAACGCTCTGGCTTACCGCGTTGGACGACCGAGTCAAGGTCGCGGTGGACAGCGGCTACTTCTACGGCGTGAAACAATCGCTGCTCGACATGCACGGCAATTGTTCCTGCAACTACATTCCGCATCTGTGGGAAAACGCGGACCACGGCGACCTGGGCGCACTGGTCGCGCCGCGCCCGTTCATGGTCCAGACGGGCGACGAAGACCCGCTCAACGGTGCCGACGGTCTCGACAATGTCACGCCGCAAATCGCCATCGCGCGCGCGGTCTACACCGTGCTGGGCGCGGAGGACAACCTGCACCACGACGTGTTCCACGGTCCGCATAAGTGGGATAACGCGAACACGGTGCCGTTCCTGGTGGAGGCGCTGCAGGGACCGTGACTCAAGGGACCCAAGGGACACCAAGGACACCAAGGACACCAAGGACGAAGAGCCTGAAGCTGTGTTCGGCGTGGTTTTGTCTCTGTTGTCTCTGCTGTCCTTGCTGTCCCTGAAAGCTACACCCCAAACTGCCGGAAATGGTGCGCCAGGTGCACGCCGTGGACGTGTTGCCAGTAGTCCAGCGTGATGGGTCCCAGAAGGGGGCTAAGGGTGCGGCGCGTCGGGTCGAGCGTTGCGGCTTCGACGAAGCGGTCCAACGCGGCGAGCGCCTGATCGCGCTCGGATTCAAACTCCGCCGTGGGTTCCGGCGTCCAGTCGTCTGGGGCTTTGATTCTTCCGCCGGGCCATTTTTTAAAGAGGTGAAACGCGAGCACGCGTCCCACGGTCCGCATGAGAATATTGCTCCTGTCCTCCACTTCGATTTCGCCGAGCGACACCTGTAGCGAAAACCGCAGATGCGCCATGAGCCCGGCCGGCGTGAGCTTCCCCCAGGCCGGGCGCGTGTCCCCCTCGATCGCCATCAGGCGTTGCTTGAACCACGGCGCGGTGCCGCTTTCCAGACGTCGAATCATGGGCCGTCCTCCCAGGATCCCGGTTGAGTTCGTGTTCGCGTACTCCCTTGCAGCCGCTGCGACTCGCCAATGACCGCGATCTTAACGGTTCCCGCGCGAGAGGTCCAGTGGAGGAACTCCGGGAATCGACGGATCCGACGGATCCGACCGATCCGACTGATCGGTCCGATCGGTCAGATCGGCGTGAAAGCCTCGCGGAACCGCGCAATATCCGCCTGAAATTTGAACCGATCCGCAGTGTTCGGTTATGATCGTCAGAATTTACCAAGCAAGAGGAATCTGTCTGTGAAAGCCATACTTGCGCTCGAAAATGGAGCGGTTTTTGAGGGCCGGGCGGTCGGCGCCGAGGGCGAATCCTTCGGCGAACTGGTCTTTAACACCAGCATGATGGGGTACCAGGAAATTCTGACGGACCCCTCCTACGCCGGCCAGATCGTCACCATGACCTACCCTCTCATCGGAAACTACGGCGTGAATCCCGAAGACGTCGAGTCGCGCAAGCCGTTCGTGGAAGGGTTCGTCATGCGCGAATGCTGCTTCGAACCCAGCAACTGGCGCGCGAAACAGACGCTCCCCGAGTACCTGAAAGAACACGGCATCGTGGCCATCGACGGGGTCGATACGCGGCGCATCACCAAGATGCTCCGCACGGAAGGCGCGAAGAAGGCGGTGGTCAGCACCGTCGACTTCGACCACGATAGCCTCATCCAGAAAGCCATCGATTCGCCGGACATGGCGGGCAGCGACTACGTCAAGGCCGTGAGCGTCACGGAACCCTACGAGTGGAATCCAAACTTCGAGGGCAAGTACCGCGTCGTCGCCTTCGACTACGGCATCAAATACAACATCCTGCGGCTCCTCGAAGAGGCGGGCTGCAAGGTCATCGTCATGCCGGCCACCGCGTCGGCCGAAGACGCCCTCGCGCAGAAGCCCGACGGCATCTTCCTGTCCAACGGCCCCGGCGACCCGGCCGCGTTGCCGTACATCTACCCCACCGTGCAGGGCTTGTTTGGCAAGAAGCCCATCTTCGGCATCTGCCTCGGCCACCAGATCCTCGGCCACGCCTTCGGCGGCACGACCTTCAAACTGAAATTCGGACACCGCGGCGGCAACCAGCCCGTCATGAACCACACGACCGGCCAGGTCGAAATCAGCGCGCAGAACCACGGTTTCGCCGTCGACGCCGATTCGCTCGACGCCTCCGAAGTCAGCGTCACCCACACCAACCTCAACGACGGCTCCGTCGAAGGCATGGAACACAAGAAGCTCCCCATCTTCAGCGTCCAATACCACCCGGAATCGTCGCCAGGACCGCATGATAGCCGGTATCTCTTCGCGCGATTTGTCTCGATGATGGACGCGGCGAAGGGGTAGGGCGACCTCATACGTCGGTTGACAATCAAATAGACGTGCGCTTAGGAATCTTGTCGATTGAGCGCAAGGTATTTCTTATTCCACCAAGCGACCAATTGAGAATGCTCTTTGTGCGTTACCCAAACAAGGTTTTCTTTTGCACCCGGGTCGCCACCGAACGCCAATGGCTTTACATACCACTTTATTTTTCCTTTGAAACGAGCGTCAGGTTCTAGGTTAAGGGTCTCGGGTACTTCGGCTTTCTGTAGATACCGTTGGTCCAGCGGAACTGTCGGTATCGTGTAGACATTGCCCGAGTGATCGCGAACGACCAAATCGTCCCACCCCCACAACCCAAGCACCACGTAGCCCGGGAGTGATCTTTCGATGTCGTAACGACTCGAGACATCGTCAATCTCGGCCTCAGAAAAGAGGACGAGATAGACGTCCTCGAGCCAACCTTCAATCATGGAATCTCTTTCCAGCCGTTTATGAGCATGCTGGCTCCCAAAATTCCTGACTCCATCCCCGGTCGTTTTCGCCTACTCATGATTCGCCCGTGCTTCCTCCGCGCATTCTTCGAGGATGTCCTTGCCATATTTCTGTTGGAGATACGACTCCGATACGCGGTTGTATCCTTCCACGTATTGCATCAGCGAGACAGGTGGGGTGCATCCGGCAACGGAGTTCAGTTCCACGCCGTAGCGATCGCGGAGGAGTCCGGCGTAGTCGTCACTCCATTCCGCAGGCAACCCAAACGTCTTGACTTCATCGTGCCCGCGCAGGTGATCGATATGAGCCATGACCGCGCCGAACGGCCACGCGGCCAGCACCCACGCGATCGCGAGGACGACCAGCGCGAGAATCAATCTCGCCAGAGTCAGTCTTTTCAGCCAGGTTCGCACCACTGCTGGATCCGTCTTGCATTGCTCTCGACAGTCACTAACGGCGCTCATGTAGCGCAGGCGGGGACGCCTGCGCTACATTCCATCTTCATCCTCACGTTCCTTAATTCCTCTTCCTCCCAATAAACTGCCCGACGGACGCCACCCGGGTGTGG
>JAHDWY010000362.1 GCA_023384315.1 Candidatus Hydrogenedentota bacterium
GTAATCCGTTTGCCAAAGTCCGACTATGGTATCCGCAAGGTACAGTTGCGCTGCTGTTCGCAGGGCTGTTGTGCAGCGGCCTGTCCTGCACGACCCTGGAGTACAAGGGGGACGTTTTCGCACCTTCCGATAAAGTCGACGTGTTGTTCGCACTGGAAGATATCGAAGGGCCGTACACCGTCATCGGAAATCTCACGGCACGCGCGCAGGCCAACAAGGTTGGTGTCGAAAAGATTCAGCGTAAGATGATCCGGGCGGCCATGGATCGCGGGGCAGATGCCCTGGTGTACGTGACGAGCGAAACCTCCGAAGTCCCCAACCGGAACCGCTACGAAGAATTTCGCGACCCCGAAGAGCGGCCCGGCTTTGGCCCCGAACCCACCGATAAGGTCCGCATCATTAAAGCGCTTCTCGTGAGATACGGCGAAGAATTGCTTGGATCCGGCTGACGAGCGATCGGTGATCCTCCGCGTCTACATCGAATCCAGGAAACCGGTCAAAGGCGAGGACGCTTCGGCGGTGCTGCGTTCCGGGCCGAGGCCGGCAAGGTAGGCCATGCGCCCGGCAACCGTGGCCATGGCGAAGGCTTTGGCCATGGCCCCGTGATCGGTGGCATCGGCGAGGGCCGTATTCACGAGTACTGCGTCGGCGCCAAGTTCCATGGACTCCGCCGCGTGAGACGGCGCACCCAGCCCCGCATCGACCACGACGGGGACCGTCGCCTGCTCGATGATGATCTTGATGAGGTCCCGCGATTTGACACCCCGGTTGCTGCCAATCGGGGCACCCAGGGGCATGACCGTCGCCGTTCCAACCTCCTCCAACCGCTTCGCGAGGATAGGATCCGGCTGGATGTAAGGCAGGACGACGAACCCGTCTTTGACCAGCAGTTCCGCGGCGCGCAGGGTTTCAATGGGGTCGGGCAGAAGATAGCGGGGTTCCGGCGTGAGCTCGAGTTTGACCCAGGGTTCGCATCCCGCTGCCCGGGCGAGCTTTGCGAGCCGGACCGCTTCCTCGGCTGTGCGTGCCCCGGACGTGTTCGGCAAGAGCAGGTGCCGGGTGGGGTCGATGGCAGATAAGATCCCGTCGCCCTTTGGGTTAGCCAAGTCGGCGCGCCGAAGGGCCACGGTCACGATTTCCGCGTCCGACGCGTCCAGCGCGGCCCGCAGCGATTCGGTGGACGGAAACTTGCCTGTACCTACCATGAGACGCGACCGAAATTCGCGTCCTGCTATATGAAAGGAGTCGTGACTCAAGGCGTGCTCCATAGGAAAGGCCGCGTGAAAGGCCCTTCAAGCTAAACACTTATTGTAGCAAAGGCCTGGGGAACGCTCAACGGGCTCCCGCGTATACTGGATCCCGCCGGTAAACCAAAGGTGCACGAGCGGTATCGTAAGGGATGAGAACGCGTTGAGGCAGGACAGGTCAGGGCGAGGAGAAGGACCGCAGGTGCCAGCGACGGAAACAATGGCGCCGGACGACATGCTGCTGGTGCGTCGGGCGCAAGATGGCGACCGGCGCGCCTTCGAAGAGTTGTACCGGCTGCACGTGAACCGCGTGTACGGTCTATGCCTGCGCATGTGCGGGCAACGGACCTTGGCGGAGGACCTGACGCAGGAAGCGTTTATCCGGGCCTGGGAAAAGCTCGGGTCGTTTCGGGGCGACAGCGCGTTTTACTCGTGGCTGTACCGGTTGACGTTTAACGTCGTGCTCGGGGACAAGCGATCGCAGGCGCGAAGAAATGCGCGGGTGGTCGAACGTGAGGATTTGTCGGATCTGCCGCATACCGATGGCGATCATCGGCGGCCGGGGTTACGGGTGGACCTCGAAACGGCGATCGCGACATTGCCTCCTGGCGCGAAGCAGGTATTCATCCTGCACGACGTCGAGGGGTACAAGCACGAAGAGATTGCGGAGATGACAGGTCTGGCGGCCGGCACCTCGAAAGCGCATCTCCATCGGGCGAGGAAACTCCTGAGGGAACAGCTGCAATGAACGTGGACGATCGGGAAGCCCGGTTGAACGACTACCTTGACGGCGTGTTGACGCCCGAGGAAGCGGCAACCGTGAAGCAAGAACTCGCGCGAGACGCGGATTATCGGGCCTTGGAAACTTCGCTGCGGCGGGTGATGGACGAAGCGGCGGCTCTCCCGAAGACTGTGACGCCGCAGCGCGATCTCTGGGCGGGTATCGAAGCGCGCCTGGAGCGGCGCGAGCCAGAACGATCGAAAGGCTCGGGCCGATACCGGTACGCCTTGCTTGCGGCGTCCTTCGCGGCCGTCTTCTTCGCGGGGATCCTGTTCGCGCAATTCCAATGGGGCACGCGGCCGCAGGACACGACTGTGACGCTCGTTGAACCCGGCAAAACGGACGGCTCGGAATTGGCGCTTGTCGAGGCCGAGTACGGCCAAGCCCGCGCGCTCCTGGTGCAAGCGCTGGATGACTCGCGCGACCAGTTGTCGCCGGAAACGATTGCGGTGGTGGATGAGAATCTCGCGATTATCGGCACCGCGATTGCCGAGATAAAGGTGGCTTTGAAACAGGATCCCGGGAATCAACTGCTTATCCGGTCGCTTGTGGCCGCCTACGATCAGGAAGTGGACCTCTTGCAGCAGGCGACGCAATTGCCTGCGCAACTTTAGGGGATTGGGTAATGGAGACTTATGTACGAATCGCGATCGTCGCGGCGGCAATCGTCGGGGTGGCAATTGCCGAGACGCAAATCGAAGAGCTGCGGCCAGCCACACGGGACGTGGCTGTAGATGTCACCAACACGAAAGGCTCCGTTGACATCCTCGGATGGGAGCAGGCCGTCGTCGAAGTGACGGGAAAACTGGGCTCCGATTCGGATGTCCTGGAATTCAACGGTACCGAAGACCGCTTGACCATTCGCGTGTCGAACCCGAACAAGCGTCCCAAGGAAGCCAGCCTGGTGGTGCGCGTGCCCTTCGGCGCAACGGTTCAGGTGGAATGCGTCAGCGGTAAGATCGCAGTTGAGGATGTGGAAGGCGGGCTGGACCTGCGCACCGTCAGCGGAAGAGTCGAGGCCCTGCAAACCGCGGGCCGTGTGCGAGCTGAAACGGTAAGCGGTTCACTGGAAGTCGAAGGTCGTCCGGCCAGCGTTGAGGCAAAAACGGTCAGCGGCAAGGTGGACATTATGGTGGCTTCCAATGCCCCGTTGCGTTCCGCTCCCGACGACCCGGATACGGTGCGAACTCGTATGGAACGCATCGCAGCGTCCACGGTGAGCGGGAGCATCGATATCGAATCCGTGGAAGTGGAGTTGCTTCAATGCGAAACGGTCTCCGGTTCGATCGATTTCATCGGCGCGGTAGCTGCCAACGGGGAGGCCGAACTTCAAACCCACAGCGGCAGCATCGATATCGTGCTTCCCGCGGGGTCTCCGGTCTCGTTGGACCTGAACACCTTCAGCGGAGGCATTGATAGCGATTTCGGGGGAGCGGTAAACGAACCCAAGTTCGGTCCGGGCCGATCCCTTGAGTATGTCGCCGGAAGCGGCGCTGCCCGAGTAAGGGCTCGATCGTTCAGCGGCAGCGTTTCGGTTACAGGTCGATAGCGGGAAGGATCGGACGGTCGCGCGCGAGTATTCACTTTTCAGGCACGTATCCGAGGAAAACTAATCTCACTGTCCCCTACAACTCTGATAGCCCAAACATTTTCATGAGGACCCTGTCGAGCAGCGCATCGGGCACAAGCCGCTTAATCAGGGGATATCGGTGTCCTCCACGCCCCAGGCGGAGTACGCGAGGCGGCCGGGAACGCGTGGCCGCCGCGACAATTTTCCGGGCGACCTTGTCCACAGGGGCCGCGCCGTGCTGAGACGTTTGGGCGCGTGCCGCGATATGCCCGGCGATCCCGCCATATACCGACCCGGGGCGCATCATGATGTGGCCGGTCGATGTGTCGCCGAATCGCGTAGTCACGCCTCCGGGTTGAACGATGATCGTGTCGATTCCGAAGGGCTTGAGTTCCATCCGCGCCGATTCGGACAGGGCATGCAACGCCGCTTTCGACGCGCAATAGGAGCCGGCGAAGGGGGTCGTCAAAATCCCCGAGATGCTCCCAATCTGGACGATGCGTCCGTGGCGCTGCCGAATCATATGGGGAGCCACGGCCCGCATCATGGCGACGGCGCCGATGACATTGGTTTCGAGTTGCAGCCGGAGTTTCTCGATGGGCACGTCGATCATGGGGGCGATTTGGCCGAAGCCCGCGTTGTTGACGAGGATGTCGATTCGACCCGCTGCGGCGATAATCGTTTCCACGGCGTCCTTGATCGATGCCGGGTCGGTCACATCGATCTGTGCGGTTTCGATCTGTTGCGCGGTCAGATCGGCGATGCTTTCGGGTCTGCGCGCCGAAGCGATGACCCGGTGCCCCTGCATCGCAAATTCGACGGCCAAGGCCCGGCCAATCCCCGAGGAACAGCCGGTGATGAGAACGACTTGATTGTTCAGCATGTGCTGCTATCCCGGCAGTTCAGACCCACTAGGTCTCATAGGGAACGGGATCTTCGATGCCGGCCTCGTGGAACGCCTTCAACCGTTCCACGCAGGTCGGGCAAACCCCACAGGCTTTCTCCTCGCCGCGATAACAGGACCACGTGTGGGTGAACAGAACGCCCAACTCTTGGCCCAGGCGGACGGAATCCACCTTCTTCTTCTCGATGAAAGGGGCATGAACGGTCACGCGCTCTCGACGGTTTAACGAAAGCACCGCGTTGACGCGCTCCAGAAAATCGGTTGTACAATCCCAATAGCCATACTCGTCCAAAGCCTGGGCGCCGTAGAACACGTTGCGAATGCCGTGGGCTTCCGCATAGGCCGCCGCGATTGAAAGGAGAATCATGTTGCGGTTGGGCACGTAAGTCGGCGGCTGGTCCAGGTCCGAGGGAGCCAACGCCGCGAATTCCGGAACGCTCTTTCCGCCGGAGATGAGTGCCGAAGCCCCGCGCACCAGCCCGCCCATGAAACTGATGTCGATGATGCGGTGGGCGTCCGCATCGACGGCATCGGCCTGCCAACGCGCGCAATCGATTTCCTTGGAATGGCGCTGGCCGTAGTTGAAACTCAAGACGTGAAGGGGGGCGTGCTTCAAATTGCGCGCCACGTGATGGAGCAGCACGGAGGAATCGATTCCGCCGCTTACCAGGACCACGGCCCCGGTTGGGGTGTCGTTACTCATGGGGCGAAAACCCTTGTGGTGGAGTTACACAACGAACGGTGCTGCCCGAGCGGACCAGCGCGCGCCGTCCACGTTGCCGTTTTTGGTTGGAGGTTTTCAACTTCCTGTTTGCAGCGGCACGTGTTTCCGGCGGATGGGTCCCCGCGCCTCCGGCAACCGTTGCGAACTCTTCGTTGGCGCGGCTGAACGGTAATTGTGGTGCAGGCTTCC
>JAHDWY010000363.1 GCA_023384315.1 Candidatus Hydrogenedentota bacterium
TCGTGCTCGCCGTCCTGTTGTGGAGCACCGCCGAGGTCGTCACGCGGATGGTTATCGGCCGGATTACGCCCGTCCAACTCGCGGGCACCCGATTCGGCATTGGCGCGCTTTGCCTCCTGTTGTTCCTTCCCTTTGATCTGCGCCGGAAAGGGCTGGCCATCACGAAGCGCGTGTTGGTGCAAGCCGCCTGGCTTTCCTTGATTGGCATCGTTTGGGCAAATCTCTCTTACCAGTACAGCTTGAAATACGCCGGTGCTGGCGTGGTGGCTACCATGTTTGGAACCAGCCCGCTGTTCACACTGCTCCTGTCCGCATTGATCCTGAAGGAATCGTTGACACGCGCCAAACTCGCGGGCGTCGTACTGGGCCTCCTCGGAATCTGCGTGCTGGCAAGCAGCGATCCATCGCCGACGTTCTCGCTGCTCGGTTTCGGCTTTGCCCTCAGTTGCAGCGTCTCGTTGAGCCTGTTTACGGTGTTCGTAAAGAAACTCGCGGGTCCTTACGCAGGTCTGCCGATCACAGCCTTGTGTGCGGCGTTCGGCGCCGTCTACTTCGTCCCCATGATTCTTGCGGAAGGGCACACCGAAACCCTGGCCCATATCCCTGATATTTGGTTGCCCTTGCTCTATCTGTCCGTCGGCACAACCGGCATCACCTATTACCTGTTCTTCAAGGCACTCGAGCACGTCGATGCCACGCAGGCGATCAGCATGCTCTTTCTCAAACCGCCCGTAGCGACCGTGTTGGCCGCGTTCGTGCTTGGCGAGGCGATCACGTGGAAACTCGCCGTCGCCATGGTCGCGATCGTCGCCGGTTTGTACCTTGTTGTCTTGCCCGATCGGCGTGCCGGCGCGATTCAGAGCGAAGAAAGTGCCTGATTTTCCAGCACAAACCTGCTATACTCAACCCGCCGAAGGGCGAGTTTCTGGTAGTTTCTGTAGATGGATCGAAAGCAAGTCGAAATATTCACCGATGGAGGTTGCCGGCCTAACCCGGGAAAGGGAGGCTGGGCAGCCATTCTTCGGTATGGCGATCGCGAGCGGGAACTCTCGGGAGGCGAAGCCAATACGACCAACAACCGCATGGAATTGACCGCGGCGGTACGGGCCCTGGAAACCCTGAAGCGTCCGTGCCGTGTCGTCATTCATACCGACTCGGAATACCTGAAAAATGGCATCACCGCATGGCTCCCGCAATGGAAGCGCAACGGCTGGAAGCGACGCGAAGGGATGCTCAAGAACAAAGACTTGTGGCAGCGGCTCGACGAGCTAACCCGCGAACACGCGATCGAATGGAAGTGGGTGAAAGGACACGCCGGTCACCCGTTGAACGAACGCTGCGATGAACTGGCGGCTGAAGCAATCGCCCGGCTCTAGAATCAAGGCAACCTGGAAACCATGGCCAGATCGTCTCGAACCAGCATTCCACTGTATCTCATCCCAATCATGCTAGGCATGTGCGGCGTGCTCTTCGCCCACCAATTGGCCGATCCCACGCTGCAAACCATCGTCATCGTCCTTTCCGTCGGCATGCCCCTCTTCGCGGTCGGCGTGCTCATTTCACGCATCCCAGGTTCCGGCTATCAGCGATCCTTCCTGATTCTCGGCGTCGTGATGCTGATCCTGGGCGCCCTGGTTACCGTCTCCGGTCTTCCCGACGGTTTCGAGGAACTTGATGATGTCCCTGGCACGGCGATCGAAGTATCGCGGGGTCTTGGACTCGGCAGTCTTTTGGTCGGGCTCGTCGCTATCTTGGTTATCCTGGCCTACCGCGAGGAACAGTCCGAAGAGATTGCGCAACGCTTCCGCTATCTGGCGGACCACATGAGCGAAGGCTTCATTCTCACCGGGCCAGACGGCACGATTACCTTGGTGAACGATGCACTCAAGAAGTTGACCAATCTCAAAGAGAGCGAACTCCTCGGCAAGAACGACAAGTTTCTTGCGCAGAAACTCGAATTGGAACCCATGCTGCCGCACATCGAGGACCGGCGGCGGGGGATCGCCTCCGAGTACCATGTCACGTGGAACGTTGGTGGTGAGGAACGGCAACTTTGGGTGAACGGTACGCCCCTGTTCGATCGGCACGGCAGGTTTGCCGGCGCACTGGCCACGATTCGCGACGTGACCGAGCAGCACCGGCTCGCCAAGCGCCTCGAAAAATACACGCAGGGCCTGCAGAAGCTGGTGGAAGACCGGACCCAGAAACTGTCGAAATCACAACAGCGCCTCCACGATCTGCTGGTCAATATGAACGAAGGATTCCTCACACTCGACGAGTCCTATCACATCGTTTTCGCCAACTCGCGCATCTGCGATCTGCTGCAAACCCCTTCCGAAAACTTGTTGGGGCGCGACGCGTTCGATTTCGTGGAACCCGCGGCCCGGGGACGACTATTGGAGATCCTCGAAGACGCTCAGGAGCGGCAAGGCTTCGAGCAACACCAGGAACTGGCGCTCCGCCGTCCCGACGGACAGTCGCTTCCTGTAGTCGTGTCGATCGCGCCGGTGGAGGCCGCGCCAGACGAAGAGGCGCGGTTCTCGTTGGTGCTGACCAACGTCAGCGAACTCAAGCGCATGCAACACCAGTTGGAGCTTCGCGCGTTGGAATTGGAAGAAGCAAACGCGGAACTCCGCATGCTGGATCGGGCCAAGGACAGCTTCCTCTCCAATGTAAGCCACGAGCTGCGAACGCCCCTCAGCACGATACGCGGCTACATCGAAATGTTTCACTCCGGTTCGCTCGGCGACTTGAGCGAATCCCAACTTGCCGCCCTGAAAGTGATGACGCGGAACGTAGAGCGATTGGGCACGCTCATCGATGAAATTATCGAGTTTAGCCGGATGGAGATCCGCGGCATTGAACTTCATTTGACCCTGTTCTCCGTGCAACGAATGCTCCAGGAGGCCGCGGCGTCGGTGAAACCCCAGGTTATCGCCAAAGAGCTTACGCTGGAAATTCGCAGCGGAGAACCGGTGCGGTATATGTGGGGTGACCGCAAACGGGTCGGTCAAGTCCTCGCCATTCTGTTGTCCAATGCCATCAAGTTTTCCCACAAAGGCGGGCGCGTCATCCTGCAAGCGTCGTTACGCGGGTCGGGAATCGTGTGTCTCGATGTCGAAGACGTTGGAATCGGAATCGAGGCGGATGCCCAGAAACGGGTGTTCGACAAGTTCTTCCAGGCCGATAGTTCACGAACGAGACGATACGAGGGCGCCGGAATCGGCCTCTCCATTGCCAAGACGATCATGGATGCCCACGGCGGTGGCATCGAGTTGCGCAGCGAGCCTAACGTGGGGAGCACGTTCACACTCGTATTTCCTGAAGCGTATTTTGACGACCGCGAGCAATCCGTCGTCTCGCGACGCGTCGAGCCGGCCAACCTGCTGCTCGTGGCAGGCGACGCCGAACTTGCCGCGGCCATGCGACGCACGCTCGGCGTATACGGGTACGAAACGACACACGTCACGAGCGGGTACGAAGCGGCGCGTCTCATGAACGAGAGCGATCCCGCATTTATCATCGTTGATGAAGAACAGCCGTCCTTGAATCCGATCGGTACGGTCCAGCATTTGATCGAACATGGTTTGGACGGAGACACCGGCGTTCTTCTATTGGCGGAACGTTCCGGCATATCCGAGGGCGTCACCCGCGAAGGGTATGCCATCGACGTTCTATACAAACCATTCACGTCGTTGGCGTTGGCCGCGCGTCTGACCAGGCTCCACGAGGGACCGGTTGCCCCGCTCGAGGAAGAGGTATCGCTTCGTTCGTCAAACGCCCATCGTATCGCCCTTTTGTGCATCGGGCCGGATAGCGATTTGCTGGACTGGATTGAAACCGCCCTGCGCCGTCGGGAGCTTACCTGTGTCCGTGCCCCCGATGCGGCCTCCGCACTGGGTGTGATTGCGGAACGTTCGCCCGGCGTCGTGCTCGCCGATCTGGACGTGAAACAGGATGAGGCCGAGAGACTGGTCAACAACGTGCGGCTTGCAGCCACCCAGTCGGGCGCAGCCTTTTTTGTTATGACCGGGTTGGGCGAGGAAACCTGGGACCTCCCGGAGGTCGCCGGCGTCCTCCAAAAACCCTTCACCACCAAGGAACTGGTGGAAACGGTCATGTCCGCTATGGCAGGCTCTACGCATGTGTAGGCAACCTGCATGGAACGAGCGACACGTTCCCTGCTTTCCGTTTCGTGCAACGAGGAGATTTATGAAAAACCAGATCATTCGCCAGACCGCCTTACTGATGTTCGTGTTGACCGTTCCCGCAGTCGCCTGGGCGGCGCCGGAAGGGTTGACGTGTACGAATTACATCAGCGTGATCGCCGAGAGCGGTCTCGTCATTGACGAGTACAACGCCGACGAACTCCGCGCGCCGGCCAGCATGATCAAGATGATCCTGATGTTGATGGTGGTCGAAGGATTGGAAGACGGACGGTGGACCCTGGATACGGAGATCGCCGTATCCAGTGACGTCGAGGGGATCGGTGGCACGCAGGTGTACTTGAAGGCGGGCCAGACGTGGCCCCTCGAACCCCTGATGAAGGGGATCGCCATTGCATCCGCCAACGACGCGGCCGCGGCCGTGGCGGAAGGTCTTTGGGGAAGCCGCGAAGAGTATTTGAAGGCGGCCAACGCGCGCGCCCGCGAACTCGGTATGCTCGATACGGTGGTAAACTCGCCCCACGGCCTTCCGCCGGACGAAGGGCAGGAGTCGGACGTGACCACAGCGCGCGACATGGCAATCCTGGCGCGTGCCTGTATTGAAAAGCCAGAGATCATGGCCTGGGTCGGCCTGGACGAAATCAAGTTTCAACCGGGCGTGGAGGCCAAATCCAATACGAACAAGCTGCTTGCCATGGTGCCCGGGTGCGACGGATTGAAGACCGGCTATACGCGCGCCGCGGGATTCTGCCTGGCGGCAACGGCCGTGCGCGATGGGATCCGAATCATCACGGTGGTTATGGGCTGCCCCAAGTTGTCCGACCGCTTTATTTCGGCTCAGGCGCTTCTGGAAGACGGGTTCGCGCAGACGCGCCGCGTGCGTTTGCTGGCGAAAGGCGACGCCATCGAGCCTGAGTTGCGGGTGCGCAATTCAAAGGTGCCCGGTGTTATCCCCAAGGCGGCCGACGACATTTGGGTCATCGCGCGCGTTTCCGACTTCGAGAACATGGAATATGTGCCCAACTATCCGGCTACACTGCATGCGCCCATGACGGCCGGGGAAGAGATTGGCACGCTTCAGGTCGAGTTGGCCGGACACCCCATCGCCGAGGTGCCGGTGTTAGTGCCGGAAGACCTCGAAGTCCCCGGCTGGCGGTGGAAGCTGACCCACGGCGTCGTCGAGCGGTTGCGCGGAAGCGGGGTCCAGTACGGCGGATAACCTTCGCCGCGATTACCGATCG
>JAHDWY010000364.1 GCA_023384315.1 Candidatus Hydrogenedentota bacterium
AGGAGCTGGCCCGGGAGACGCGGGTCTTCTGGGTGAAGGCGTAGGGCAGGAAGCCTTCGGTTGACGTGAGGTGGATCTCGTTGCCTTCGGATTCCCAGGTACCGTTGACGGAATGGTCCTGTGCTTCCTGCGCGGCTTGCACGGCAGGGTTGTCGGGATCGACGTAGTCGAACAATCCCGACGTCATGTCCATCCATACGCGCATGGTGAATGTTCCGTCGGCCCGGATATCCAATTCGACGCCTTGTTCGTCAGACACATTCTTTTCGCGCACGGACTCCTGAATGCGTGCGTTCATCTGGTCCGCGTTGGAAAGATTGCCGGGTACAAACCCCGCGGACACCGGAAGTCCGGATTTCCATTTGCCGACGAAGGCCGGGTTGTGTTCGACCTCTTGACCGCATCCCGCAATGAGTGAAACGGCCACGATCAAAAAGTACGGATGAGCAATGGTTGCTCGGGTCATGGGAGCATTCCAATCGCAATGATGGTGGCGCAGTTTCAGCTGAGGAGTACGCCGAACCAGTTTTGCCTGTGGAAGTCGACGTGAGTTTCGATCTTCCATATGAATTCGTCCGGGATCAATTTCACACCGGTTTGGGCTGAGCACGGAAACGCAGCGATCTACGCAGTCTTAGTCACCGTCGTTCGGCCAGTCCGGCGGCAGTGTCAGTCGCCACACGTCGTTCAACACCGGCCACGAATTGCCGGCGACTGTCCACAGACTGTCTTCGTAGATGTACAGCGTTGGCTCGTGACGTGCGGAAAACGTGGTGGAAGACTCGAACCGGCGCCAGTGCTCGCCGTCTTCCGTGTACCAGACATCCCCGAGATTGGCGCTGTTCACGTTGTCGTGGCCGCCCACGATCCAGAGCCGGTCCCGGTACGTCTCCGCGATAAACCATTGCCGCGGGGCCCAGGGCGCGTGCTCCAAGACACAGGTCCACGCGATGCCGTCGGTTGAACACCAGACGTCGTTGTGGGTGGTGATGTTGTCGTATCCCTTCTCGGGCGGATCATTTTCCTCGGGAGTGCACCCGCCCATGAGCCACAGCTTGTTCTTGTACACGGCCACCGCCGAAGCCCGGCGCTCGCCGTAGGCGGCGTTCTCCACCACGCAGGTCCAATTGACGCCGTCCGTCGTGCGCCACACGTCGGGGCCGCTGCCAAGTTGCCAAATCTGACTATCGAAGACGATCACTTCGCCGTAGCTTCTGACGCCGAACGGTGTGTGCTCCGAAACCTGCTCCCAGTTCTCGCCATCGGCCGACCGCCACACGCTGTCTTTGATCGCCCAGAGGTAGCCATCAAATACGACCAACTCACTGTACCCGTCATACGGAGTGGCCGAGTTTACCAGCGTCCAATCCGCGCCATCGGCCGACGACCACAGGTCGCGCGTCAAGATATTGTCGTGGTAGTAGCCGTTGCTGAGCCACATCTTGTCTTTGAACACTGCGCCCTCAGCCGTATCGCGCGGACTGAACGCCGCTTCCGAAGTGACTTGGGTCCAAGTGCCAAACGGGGTGGCCGCCACATCCACATCGACTTGCTGGCTCGACGCCGCAAGACTAAATACGAATGCAGTCGCTGCCACGAGAAGTCCTTTGGACCCGATCCGGCGCGGAGCCGCTATCTGCTCATTAGTGCTTACCATCGGGTCGCCACTCCAAAATCTGGTTTCGTTGTTGTCCACGCGCCATTCCCGGAACGGGGTGTGCCTGAGCGGCGCGCTACCGTTCTTCAACGGAGCGCCCAACTGAGGAACTAAGCACCTGATCGTAACCGAATCGAGCGTGTCAATGGGAGTTTGCGTACTCGCCACGCACGGCAGCCGCAGGGAGGTACTGAGGACACTGACACTTCCGCTTTGCGAGCTGGGATAAATCTACATCTTGACAATGTCCGGAATTCGCCGTAAACTTTGCTCCATGATTGACCCAGCACGACTCCTTCGCGAACGCGGCCTCCAGGTCACGGCCCAACGCCTGGCCGTGCTGCGGGCCGTCTCCGCCAAACCACATGCCACTGCAGACGAGATTGCAGAGGAGGTGCGCGCCATAATCGGCGCCATATCCCGGCAGGCGGTGTACGACGCCCTCGCGGTCCTTGTCGACAAGAGTCTGCTTCGGCGCATTCAGCCCGCCCGGTCACCGGCCCTCTATGAGGATCGGGTCGACGACAACCATCACCACATCATTTGCCGCATTTGCGGAAAAACGACCGACGTCGATTGCACCGTAGGCGAGAGACCTTGCCTGATCGCCGCCGACGACCAGGGATATGAGATTGACGAGGCCGAGGTGATCTTCTGGGGCAAGTGTCCGGAATGCCGTAAGGCGTCCTCTGTCTTGGAGACGAACTGAATCGGTGTGTATCAGTTCGTGTTTGAACCGCGTTTATGGATGTTGAAGGAGTAGTCCGATGTACGACACCGCAAAATGGAGCAAGTACCCCAAGCTGAATCGAACCGTTTGTATACGCGCCCGCCAACGGCGCACTACGTTACGAGTCCTCTCGTGTGCGATCCTGACCCTTGGCCTACTCGTCGGCGTTCTGGGTGGAGCGGCGATTGCCCAGGCGCCGAACGAATGCCCGGTCATGAGCGGAACCCCCTCACCTTACCGAAACACCGCGGCGTCCGCCCTGTCCATGGGGGACTGGTGGCCCGACCAGTTGAACCTGCAGATGCTGCATCAGAACTCGACTATGAGCAACCCCATGGGCGAGGACTTTGATTACGCCGAGGAGTTCGCAAAGCTCGACCTCGAGGCCCTGAAGAAGGACATCACCGAGTTGATGACTACCTCCCAGGATTGGTGGCCGGCGGACTATGGGCATTACGGACCGCTGTTCATTCGCATGGCGTGGCACAGCGCGGGAACCTACCGCGTCGCTGATGGCCGCGGCGGCGCGTCGGACGGCACGCAACGCTTCGCCCCGCTCAATAGCTGGCCCGACAACGCCAACCTTGACAAGGCGCGGCGGTTGCTCTGGCCGATCAAGCAAAAGTACGGCAACAAGATTTCGTGGGCGGACTTGATGGTCTTTACGGGCAACTGCGCGCTCGAGTCGATGGGCTTCAAGACCTACGGGTTTGCCGGCGGCCGGGAAGACGTTTGGGAACCGCAGCAGGACGTCTACTGGGGACCGGAGAGCGAGTGGCTTGGCGACAAGCGATACACCGGCGACCGCCAACTGGAGAACCCCCTCGCCGCGGTCCAGATGGGTTTGATCTACGTGAACCCGGAAGGGCCGAACGGGAATCCGGATCCGCTTGCTGCCGCCAAGGACATTCGGGAGACCTTCGGCCGGATGGCGATGAACGATGAAGAGACTGTCGCGCTCATCGCGGGCGGGCACACCTTCGGCAAAGCCCATGGCGCCGCGAGCGCCGACCACGTGGGTCCGGAGCCCGAGGGCGCAACCTTGGAGGAACAGGGTCTCGGCTGGAAGAATTCGTTCGGCAAAGGCAATGCCGAAGACACCATCACCAGCGGCCTGGAAGGTGCGTGGACGAGCAACCCGGTTCGTTGGTCGCATATGTACCTTTCCAATCTCTTCACCTATGAATGGGAACTGGTGAAGAGTCCGGCCGGCGCGCAGCAGTGGGTCCCCAAGGATGGAGCGGGCCAGGGTACGGTGCCGGATGCGCACGATCCCGCGAAGAGCCACGCCCCGATCATGTTCACGACCGACTTGGCGCTGAAAGCCGACCCGGCATACGAGAAGATCGCCCGGCGGTTCTTTGAGAATCCGAAGGAGTTTGAAGAGGCCTTCGCCAAAGCATGGTTCAAACTGACGCATCGCGACATGGGGCCCACCTCGCGGTATCTTGGTCCCCTGGTTCCGGCAGAGCCCCTGGTGTGGCAGGATCCCGTTCCGGAGGTCGACCATGAATTGATCGACGCGAAGGACATTGCCGCCCTTAAGGCGCAAATCATGGCATCGGGACTTTCCATTTCCGACCTGGTCTCGACCGCTTGGGCGTCGGCATCGACGTTCCGCGGTTCCGATTTGCGCGGCGGAGCCAACGGGGCGCGAGTTCGCCTCGCGCCGCAGAAGGACTGGGCGGTGAACGAGCCGGCCGAACTCGCACGGGTCCTGCAGACGCTTGAGAAGATCCAGCAGGACTTCAATAGCGCGCAGACCGGCGGGAAGAAAGTCTCCCTCGCTGACGTGATTGTGCTGGGCGGCTGCGCGGCCGTCGAGGAAGCCGCGAAGAAGGCCGGACACAGCGTCGAAGTTCCGTTCTCTCCGGGACGCACCGACGCCTCGCAGGAGATGACCGACGTTGAATCCTTCGCATATCTCGAACCGAAGTCGGACGGGTTCCGCAATTACTTTGGCCATGAGTTAGATCGACCCGGACCCGAGTTGCTGGTCGACCGCGCCCAATTGCTCACACTTACCGCTCCCGAAATGACCGCGCTCGTCGGCGGCATGCGGGTGCTGGGCGCCAACTCAGGAAGCGGCCCCGTCGCCGAACTCGGCGTGTTCACGGATCGGCCGGAAACCTTGACGAACGATTTCTTCGCGAACCTGCTCGACATGAATGTCGAGTGGAAGAAGTCCGCGGTATGCGATCACTTCTTCGAAGGGCACGACCGCGAGACGGGCGAACTCAAGTGGACCGCCAGTTCCGTCGACTTGGTGTTCGGATCGAATTCGCAACTTCGCGCCATCGCCGAAGTCTACGCGTCGGACGACTCCAAGGAGAAGTTTGTCAATGACTTCGTCGCCGCATGGACCAAAGTCATGAATCTGGACCGCTTCGATTTGAAGGCGTAATTCGAACAAGATAGAGACCAATCGAAAACGGCCGGGGCCTGTTCGGAGCATATCCGTGCAGGCTCCGGCCCAAATTATGCCGTGATGTACTGTGTATGCGCCGAGGATTGGAGGTGGAAAATCACATGTTGCTGCTATAATGGATGATCGACGATGGAACGTTGCGCGAGAGCGCACGATGGAGAACAACTCAATGCAATTCACGATCGAAACCGAACAAGAACTGGACGGCCGATGGATAGCTGAGGTGATCGAACTGTCGGGTGTCATGAAATATGGAGCGACCCGTGAAGCGGCGATCGCGCAAGCCGAGGCCCTTGCTCTTCGTGTGATTGCAGAGCGAATCGAGGCAGGCGAACATCCCGTAGCTCCAATCCAAATCTCGTGAGACACATTCAGCCCTCGCGGCGGGCCACGAAGAACTCATAGGCGTAGTAGTCGGAGTGCTGACGGTGCATTGCGGGTTCCTGCGCGAGTTGCTCGAGAATTGCGAGCGCTTCACCGTCGTCCTTGTACGTGCCGCGCAATTCCTCGATGCGAAGCTCCATCGGCGCGTAGAAATCATCCCACCACGCCTCGTCCGGCAACGTGAAATT
>JAHDWY010000365.1 GCA_023384315.1 Candidatus Hydrogenedentota bacterium
CTTACAGCCCCGTCGTTTGAACAGCCCTATCCACGGCCTCGGCGACGAAGGAGTTTACACTCGTGCCTCGCAATTTGGCGGCCTGCGCAACAGCGCGGTGTTGATCCGGTGTCAGGCGAACGAGAAAACGGCCGGAATACGGTTTGTCCGGTTCCTCGCCCCGTTTGCGGCAGAATTCGATATAGTATTCGATCGAATCTTTGAAGGCTCGCTTCAGTTCTGCAACCGACTGCCCCTCGAAATGCACGGTGTCATCAATGTTTACCACCGTTCCATGAAAGGTCTCGTCGTCAGGATCAAATACAATCGCTGCCTTGTACCCCTTGTAATCCATCGAGTTTTTCACGGCTTTATCTCCAAGGAAGATAGGAACGCCCGAACGCTGTCTATCAGTCCCTTTTTGGCGACGGGCTTTGGGTGGGGTTGATGAAACACCGCGCGTTTTCCTTTCAACGCGATTCCAGTACGTGACCCACTCCCTTGGTCGATCTCCGCTCCAAGCGCTCTGAATAGAGACATCACATCCGTCCAACGAATGTCCGCACGGGTTGGTCGTTCGAATATTTTCCGAAGCGTGTTGCGCTGCTTTGCGTTCATCAAAATGATATCATATCATAGTATCAATGGCAAGTAGCCGCCGTCGAGTGTCACCGTTGGCTCAGATCACGCATCTCACCGGCCTCTACCGCGCCGTCTTCCCAAACCGGCGCGAGTTGGACGGCGATGGTGGATTCGCCTTCACCGGGCGTACGGACCAGGAGGCGGTTGACGCCTTTGTTTGTGCGTTGGGGTTCTTCTTGTTCCGCGGAGCCGACGGTAAACTGGGCGCCTTCGGGTGCCAGGATGCGCGCGATGAGTTGCTTTCCGTCCAGCGTCAGCGTGGCGGTGCCGTCGTCGTGGGGTTCGATATCGGCGTCCGTCGTCATGCCCCATTGGATCTCGCAGGGTTCGGAAAGCACGAATTCGTCTTGCACGAGAACGGCTTTCCGGTCGTTGGTTAGCGAGACGCCGCGCGTGACCTTGGTGGCCTGCTTGTAGTAGGCGCTGGTTAGATCGAGCGTCACGAAGGCGTGGCCGGGATTCGACTCAAACCGCAGCACCTTCGCGACAGCGCCCGCGTCCTGGTCCGCGCCGTTCAGCAGCGGCACGTTGTGGCTTTGCGCATTCAGCCGATAGTACTGCCAGCGGTCGCCGCCCGGCTTCCTGTCCCAATAGCCCGGCAAGTTGTAATTGTCTGAACCAAGGTCCCGCGCCCAGCGCACGCCGAGTGCGTCGATCTCGAAGTTGCCGAGGTCGAGGTGCCCGTGGTTAACCTGGTTGTAGCCGCCCTTGACGCCGACGAACAAGGCGTTTGGATCGTCCCAGGCGCTCCGCATGACGATGATATCCACCGGACTCCGGAAATGCCGGTCGAGTTCCCGTTCACCGAGCGCTTCGCCGGACGGCGTCACGTACCAAACGACGTGCAAGGGATCGGCGCCCTGCTCTGACACAACCGCGTGTTCGGCGTCGCCGATGAACGCGTTGCCGTACTTCCGCGCGAGCCAGAACATGCAGGGCATAGGCCGGCGGCTGCTGCGCTCGCCGCTGTCCGCGTAATTGAGGAGGAGGCCGGTAGGGCCGGTTGTATAAGTCGGGAACAGGCCGGTTACGGAAAGTCCCTCGATCTCCGACAATCCGAAATCCGTTCCAAGCGCGGTATCCATCGCACAGAGTCCGTACGCGGTGTAGCGCGTCGCGTAGTGCCAGTAGCCGGGGCCTTCCATCCATGCGCCGTCGGGACCATAAGCGGCCAGGGCCTTCGGAAGCGAAACGACGGCGCGCGGCACGATGAACGCCATCCATTCGGGATCGGTTTCCGCGATGGCCAGCGCGCCGACGGTCAATCCGCTGTTGCAGACCTGGTTCCAATTGAATTCCGACTTGGCCCACCAGACGTCTTTCTCGTACGCCGCTTTGCCGGGTTTCATGCCGAGTTCGATCAGGCCTTCCCTAATCTTCTGCCGGGATTCCTCAGCAAGGTACGAGTAGAACCAGTCATACCCGACGCCGACCGCGTGGGACATCTCCGCGGTATCGAGAAAATGGGACGGGTTCCAGTCGGGGAAGGCGCAGACGGTGAGCAGATTGTCTTCAGCAGCGCGCGCGTATTTCTCGTCACCGGTCCAACGCCAGGCGATGCCCAACGCGTAGATACGGCGCACGCAATTGCGACTGACGCTGAGCAAACGCGGGCCGACGAGCACGTGCTCGAGCTTGGGCTCGTCGAGGACGCCGTCGGCCTGTTCGATGGCCTGGGACACGCAGGACTGGAGCGCCGGGTCGGATGGCGCGTCCGCTTTCAATTCGGCGAGCCGGTCGTCGAGCAGCATCAGGCGTGGATGGCCCTCGCGCACCATGCCTGCGAGCTTCGCGGGGTCAACGGCGTACTTACCGTCTTGCGCAAACGCACCAAGACTGCACATGCCGACGACGCACGCTATCATTACAATAACTCGTACAGGTTGGTTTGAAATCGTCATCGTTCATCCCCTGCTGCAGATCATCAGTATTGGACACTCCGTCGCGGGCTCCACGTTAGCACGCGACGCAACGCACTTCACGTTTGCAACTACCATCATTCTCGGGCAGATATGAACGCGCTCCTGGTTAGGCGGAGACGTCTACTCCCGCTCAGACCGCCACGACACCGGATCGTTAAACCTCGAAAACACGGCAACTTACATTCTTCGAACGACTAGTTGACAAACGGCGGCCTAAAATATATAATCACATGTGAAAAGAGGTTGATATGCTTTCAAAAACAGCGTTGCACGCCCTTCATGCCGTAGCCCAACTTGCCGAGCTTCCCGAAGGACAGTTTCGCGGCGCGACGTCTATCGCCGAGGAGATCGGCGCGCCGGCGAATTACCTGGGCAAGCTGCTTCAGTCGCTGGCTCAGGAGGGCATCGTGTATTCACAGAAGGGAATCGGCGGCGGATTTCGCCTTGCGCGAAAGGCCTCTTCGATTTCGCTGTACGACGTGGTGGAGCCAATCGATCATATCAGCAAATGGTCGGGCTGCTTCATGGGCCGAAAGCAGTGTTCGCCGGACAGCCCTTGCGCGATGCATGTGCGTTGGGCGAAGGTGCGGGACGAGTTTTTCAGTATGTTAAAAGAATCGAGTGTTGCGGACATCGCGGCGGGGACTCCCTTGCCGGCATTGATGTTCTAGCACCGAATCTCTTTTTTTGATCCAAAATCAGATAATGACATGCGATTAGAAGGAGAACCCCGATGAGTACCGTCGACACTGTTCTCGATACGGTCGACCTCGAAACCATGTTGCCCGACCTGTTGCGGGCGGCGCCGCAGGTTCGCCCCGTGCTGGACCGGTACGGGCTTCGGGGCTGCGGCGGCGAGTTCGGCCCCATGGAATCGCTGGGCTTCTTCGCGCGCGCCCACGGGGTGCCCGAGGAGCAACTGCTCCACGAGGTTCGAGCACGCCTCGCCGAACCAGAGCTGGATGGGCAAGGCGACATCGCTGCATCTGACACGGTCGCGGACACGATCTACATGCCCTTCTTCAAAGGTGGCATCGCACTCGTGTTGACCCTCGGCGCCTTGTGGGGGGCATTCCTGCTGGTGCGCATCGCGTTTTCGGGATCGTTTACGGCGGTGGGCATTCACGAGGTCAACGCCCACGGTCACGCGCAGATCTTCGGTTGGGTGGGACTCTTCGTGATGGGGTTTGCGTACCAAGCGTTCCCGCGTTTCAAACACACCACGCTGGCCCATCCTCACGCGGCCCTGGCAACACTCTGGCTTATGCTGATGGGAATCGTGCTACGTTCCGGCGGTCAGGCCCTACTCCCCTACGCGCCGTGGACGCTCAGCGCGGGCGTAGCCGGGTCGATTCTTGAAGTAATCGCGATCGCCGCCTTCATCGGAATCATCTGGAAGACGCTGCGCGGGTCCGGCAAGCCGTTCGCGTTTTACGATTATTACATCCTGAGCGCATTGGCGTGGTTCTTCGTACAAGCGGTGTACGGCACCGTCTATTTCACGGCGACCGCGCTGGCGCCGAATCGCGATGCGTTGCTCGGCCTGGTGGCGACGTGGCAGGCGCCTCTCCGGGACATCCAGATCCACGGATTCGCGTTGCTGATGATCCTGGGCGTCAGCCAACGGCTGTTTCACAATTTTTACGGGCTCACGGCGCCCCGGCGTGGCGTGAGCATGACAGCGCTCGTCCTGCTGAACCTCGCGGTCATTGGCGAGAGTGCAGGATTCGTGTTGATGCGCACGGCCGGTCATGCCTGGACCGCGCTCTGGTATGGGTCGGTCATCGTGATGGCCGCGACCGTTCTCGTGCTAGTCTGGGGCTGGCATATCTATCGTCCCTCGCACGAGGGGGACCGCAGTCTCAAGTTCCTGCGCACGGCCTATGCCTGGCTCTTCCTCTCGTTGGCCATGCTGGTCGCGTTGCCGCTCTACCAGTTCGGCTTGCTTCGCGCGCTGGCGCCCGAGAGCGAGGCCGCGCAGCTCGGCTTCTCCCACGCGTATTACGGAGCAATCCGGCACGCGATTACCGTCGGGTTCATCAGTCTCATGATTATGGGCGTCGCGGCGAAGGTCGTGCCCACGCTGAAAGGCATCGACGTTCGCGGGCTGAATGCGCTGTGGCTGCCGTTCATCCTCATCAACACGGGTTGCGCCATGCGCGTGGGATTCCAGACGCTCACGGACTTCACCGAAATCGCGTTTCCCATCGCGGGCGTCAGCGGCATTCTGGAAGTCTCCGGTCTGGCCGTGTGGGGCGTTCATTTGTGGGCCATGATGAACGGGCGGCTCCACGCACCCGCCACACGGCCCACAGCGCGGCGAAATTCGCTCGAGCCGGGGCGCCCCGTCACCGGGAGCAGCGTGGTGGCAGAAGTGTTGCGCGTATATCCCGGCTCCTTGGACGTGTTCCTCAGCCACGGATTCAAGCCGCTCGCAAACCCGATCCTGCGGAGAACCATGGCGGCGACCGTATCGGTCGAGCAAGCGGCCAGAATCTTGGGCGTGGACCTGGCGGGATTGGTCGAGGACATAAACCGCCACGTGGAGTCGCAGTGCGCCGGGCGCCCGGGCGCGGACCTGTCGCCGCGGCCGCTCAGGACGACCCCAGTTTGAGTAGCCGTGCGTGCGGTGAAGTGGCGTTTGATCAGGAATCTTTGTAATCATGCATATCGTTTACCTGTTTAGAAAGTCTCAGGAGGGATTCACGGTCGTGTGGGCGCGGCTCCGAAGAAGTACCGGGGTGGATGGTATGCACCGCAGTAAGCGAGGGAGGAACCAGGAATGAATTATCGAGGGTTGTGGATCACGCTGGCGGTC
>JAHDWY010000366.1 GCA_023384315.1 Candidatus Hydrogenedentota bacterium
GGTCCGCCGCCTCACCGACGAAGGCAAACTGACGGACCTAGGCGACGCGGCCACCTCTCCCGGATTCATCAATCACATCTTGGGCGTTATCACGCAACTCAAACAGGCGGCCGCCGAACCGGAACATTTCAGAAACGTGATCGGCACGCGCCGGCGGGCATCGTGGCTAGACCCCATCGTCGCCGCGGTATACGAAGGCTATCAGGAAGCGTTGATCCGCAGCCTCAGCTACGACCGCGTGGGCATCTACTGGCGGGCCGAACTCGCAGCACGAGAAACGTGTCCCCCACGACTTATCGGCATCGATACGCTCATTCTGGATGGTTTCGAAGATTTTACCCTGTCCGAGTTCCGGCTCCTTCAGGCCTTGGAGCCCCTGGTCAGCGACATGCTCCTGGGACTCGATGCAGACCTGGAGGAACCGAGCCGACAGGACCTCTTCGAAACACAGCGAGACACGCTCAAAGCGGTCCGAAAAGTATGGCCGTCCGTAGAGATTGAGGATTTACCAACGCCCCCTCCAACAACGTTCACCGAGTATCTCGCCCACGATATCTTCTGGAGACAACTGCCCCCCTCGCCCGAAGGGTTGCGCGCGAATGTGGAGATCGTGGCGTGCCCTGACCTGCGGCAGGAAATCGAATACGTCGGTCGTCGCATCAAGACGCTCGTGATCGAACAGAAGACGCCATTGGACCGAATCGCGATAGTGTTTCGGGATATCCAATCCGTAGCAACGGAGGTTCGTACCGTATTCGCAGAATTCGGTGTGCCGATTCGTGTCGACTGTCCAGATTCACTCGAAGCCACGCCGCTCGCCGCCTTTGTCCTGAATCTCTTCGAAGCCTGCCGGTCTTGGGCGCGCGAAGCCGTGCTCGACGTCATAGCATCGCCGTGGTTCGCCGCCGGTGCCGCGCCCCAGGCCCAGGTCGATCTCTTTTCGCTCCTTGCCCGGCGCGCCGGGATTGTCGAAGGACGAAATGAATGGATGGACGGTTTGGACCGGCTCCATAAGCAAATCCGCAACCTCGAAGACAACGGGGAATCTAGTTTTCGCATCCTGCCTCACATGGAGGAAGCACTGCTTGCACTCCGCGCACGCCTCGACACGCTGGACGCGATAGCGCAGGCCCTGCCCCGACGCGACACGATCGCGGCGTACATCGCGGCGCTCGAGGAGTGCCTTCGCCGTTGCGGATGCGGCCAGGAAGCAACGGTCCATATGCCACCGTGGGATCGCGAACGTGCGGACTCGTCTTGGCGCGCGTTGAATGCGGCACTCGGCCGCGTGGACGCGTGGTATTGTCGCTCCGGAAGCGCCGCTTCCATTAGACTGGACGAGTTCGTCGTCGTGTTGCAGAATGCTTTACGCGATTCCGAACTCGATCTCAATGAACTCGGCGGCGTTGCATGCCGGGGCGTGGATGCCGTCCGAAGCACAACCTACGATTACATATTTCTCTGCGGCATGAACGAAGGCGAGTTCCCGCGCCCGCCGGCCATCGGCGCAATCTACACGGACGACGATGTATCGGATCTCGAGGAACACAGCATTCAATTAGACACGAAGCAACGCCATGCGTCTCGTGAAATGCTCGCTTTTCATCACGTCCTCCGCGCGGCGAAGGAACACCTCGTGATGACCTGGCACGGACAAACCCTGGACGGCCGAACCGCGAGTCCGAGTCCTTTTCTCGCAGACGCCCTGGAAATGCTTAAGCCCCTGGGAGTGGCGTGCACAACGCCGGAGCCGCCTGTGTTCGTGCCGCTGCCGGAGATGGTCGCAAGCGAGCGCGACGTACGCAACGCCGCATTTGCGCGGAGTGCGGCACTTCGGGATCGCCACAAGATCGACTTCAAACACGTTATCGACGCGCTCTCCGTCGAGACCGCGCGGCAGGAAAGCGGCGGGTTCGACGTATACGACGGCGTTCTGGCGGACAAGAAACTAATCGAACTCATTGCAGAACAATTCGGCTCAGACCATGAGTTCAGCGTCAATCAATTGGAGATGTACGCAAACTGCCCCTTCCAATTCTTCATGGCGCGAATACTCAATGTGTCCGTCGAGGAGGAACCCGACACGGGTTTCGATCCTCTCGTGCGCGGCAGCATCCTTCATGATGTGCTCCAAGCCTTTCACCGCGAGTTCACCGGACTACCCGTTTCGGACATTGCGGAAGGGGACGCCGAAGCCGCCATGCTTCTTCATCTCGACGAAGTCTTTGCCCGCCGCGCCTACCAGAGCACGAATACGCCCCCAAAAGCAGCCGAAGTGGAGCGGGCGCGTTTGGCCGTGCTGCTCGAACGCTACCTCACGATCGCGCGTGATTCCGATGAAGCGATCTGGGCGCCAAGCCATTTCGAGGTGTCCTTCGGGAGTGGACGCGGAACGAGCGAAGACCCCTTGAGCACGGCAGAGCCCTTCGAACTCTCCACGAGAATCGGTCCGGTTCTCTTCAGCGGACGAATCGACCGGATCGATCGGCACGGAAACGACACGCGTATCGTCGATTACAAGACCTCGGTATACGCCCAGCAGTCGGATATCGAAGCCGGCGTCTCGATTCAGTTGCCCTTGTACGCATTGGCCCTCGAAGAACATCTCGCTCCGGACACCACCTGCACGGACGCGCGGTTCGTCCAGATTGGCGCCAAGAAATCCCTGCAAGGACTGTATTCAAAAACGGTAACCTGGGAAGAACGCCGGGAGAAGATTCGAGAACAAGTCGCCGCGCTGGTGCAGGGGATCCGCGACGGCCGTTTCCCACCCACGCCCTATCGTGAGATGTGCCGCGACTGCCAGGACCATCGGGCCTGCCGCTACGAATCATCGCGCATCGATCGTAAGGAGTCCAGCGAATGACGCGCACAAAAGAACAGCGGCGCGCCATCGAGACCTACGACAAGAGCCTGTGCGTCGACGCGGGCGCGGGGTCAGGCAAGACCAGTGTGCTCGTGGACCGAATTCTCTATCTGCTCGAACACCGCTATGCGACGCTCGATCAGATCGTGGCGATTACCTTCACCGACAAAGCCGCGGCGGAGATGAAAGAGCGTTTACGAAGCGCGTGCCGCAAAAAGGCACTGGACGCCGATCCCGAAACGCTGACCTTCTGGCGTCGCATCGAACGTCGTCTCGAATCGGCGCGCATTTCGACCATCCATTCCTTCTGCATGGGGCTGCTCAAGGTACATGCCCTAAGCCTGAAGCAGGATCCCGACTTCGGGATACTCACCGAACCCGAATCGCACTTGTTGCGATTGGAAGTCGTCGAACAAACCTTTCACACCCTCCTCGCGGACGGCGATCCCGCCATAATCCGGCTGGCAACGGAGTGCCGCCAGACGGAACTGTTCGACATGTTGCGCATGATGCTGAACGACCGGAGCGTCCTCGCCCGCATTACGGAAGAACACGATGTTTCCGGCGCGGACACCCTTCTCGCTGATTGGAATCGCGTCGTCCAGGCGCACGTGGAGAAGCAGAACGCAACGTTGGCGGCATCGTCCATGTTTACGGAAGCCGCCCGCGAGCTAGAGGCGCTGGCGGGACAGTGCCCAGATCCAGCGGAACGCCGCGAGATCCTGCGAAGCTCCTTAGTCGCCGAGTTGAATCGTGCAACGCAGGCAACATCCAACGACGGGCGCGAATCGGCGTTCGCAGCCATATCCGCGCTGAACGCCATCGGTGGAAGCAAGAAGAAGTGGGTGTCGGAAGACGCGTATGATCGTGTTCGCGACATCATGAACGACGTTAAGAAGGCGATCGGCTCGCAATGCCTCACGCCGGTCGATGCGGAACACACCGAACGCGCCGCCGCGCTCACGGCAGACCTGTTCCGCGCATACACGAATATTGCCGATGCGCTTCAAGAGGCAAAACAGGCTCGCAACGCCTACGAAGACCTTATCGCGCAGACGCTACAGGTATTGCGCGATGACCGCCGAGGCGATGATTCGGTTCGCGCGCGCGTGGCACGGACTATTAAATTCTTGCTCATCGACGAGTTTCAGGATACCGATTCCGTTCAACTCGAAATCGCGCGCTTACTCGGTGACGTGGACGGCGGTCCACAGCTCTTTATCGTCGGCGATGCGAAGCAGTCCATCTACTACTTCCGCGGCGCCGAAGTCGAGGTGTTCCGGTCCGCCCGGGAAGGGGCCGACGAGATCATCCGCATGGATCAGAATTTTCGCTCCTTGCCGGACGTTCTCACCTTCGTGAATGACTTCTTCAGCCGCTCGTCTCTCCTCAAGGATGTCGAAGACCCCTATGGCCCCATGCGCTGGCACCGGAACGAAGACGGCGGTTGCCACATCGAATTCCTGATTCCTGAGACAATCGAAAACGCGAAGGCCCCCGATTATCGCGATGCCGAAGCCGCGCTTCTCGCGAACCGGTTACTGAGTATGTGCTCGGGTTCGTCGCCGGTACAAATCTCCGACAAGGACACGTATCGCAACGCTTCATTTGGCGACGTTGCCGTCCTTTTGCGGTCATTTAGCGACGTGTACCGCTATGAGCGAGCCTTTCGTCAAGCAGGCGTTCCCTATGTCGTTGTGTCCGGCACTGGTTTCTACGAGCGCCAGGAAGTCCTCGATCTGCGAAACCTGCTGACCGTCCTCGTCGACCCTTGGAATGAGATGGCGCTGCTCGCCGTCCTCCGGGGCCCCGTCGCTGCGCTGTCCGACGAAGCGCTGGCGCGCCTGTCCGGCTTTCCCACGCGAGGCCAAGGCCTGGCGGCGGCATTCTACAGCACAGCCTTGACCGGTGACGCCGAGCAGGATGAGCGTCTCACGCGGACGCGCAAGCTCCTCGCCGAGCTACGCGATTCGCGGGACCTGCCGTTGAACACCCTTGTTCATCATGTGCTCGATCGCTCGGGATTGGAGGCCGTAGTTCTCGGGCAGTTCCTGGGCGTCCAACGAGCCATGAATCTGCGTAAGGTTGCCAATCTCGCGTCTGCGTTTGCGCGGACTCAAAACCCGACCTTGGCTTCCTTCGTGCGCTATCTGGGCGACGTCGCGTCGACCGCCATTCGCGAAGGCGAAGCGGACGCTGCGGCGGACGCGGGCAACGCGGTCACTATCATGACGGTCCACAAGTCCAAAGGGTTGGAGTTCCCCATCGTCGCCATAGCGGACATGGGCCGCGATACCCGGGGTGGCAATCGTGGCGCCCTGGCCCACCACCGCACCATGGGCATTGCCCTCAAGGTAACCGATGACCAGGGTGAACGAGTCGCGCCGCCTATCCACCAATGCATCGTACAGATGAAGACCTCCGAAGAACTCGCCGAACAGGCGCGCGTGCTGTACGTGGCCATGACGCGCGCCCGCGATTATCTCCTGCTG
>JAHDWY010000367.1 GCA_023384315.1 Candidatus Hydrogenedentota bacterium
TGGCCGCCGCCGACCACGCGAAGACGGGAGGGTTTGCCGCCCGCGGCGTCTCCGATGGCGCCGATTTGCCGCTTGAGCTGGAAGCACAACCCTTCGAGTGCGGCGCGAACGACCTGCCCGCGGGTCGTCATGGTTTGCAGACCGAGGATCGTGCCAAGGGCGTGGCGGCTGGCGTCGGGCCCCATGCCCCGCATGAAGGCGGGGAGCATGTAAACACCGTGCGCCGGAGTTTCGGCCTCGTGAAACATGATGCCGTACACGTCTTCTTCGGCGACGTCCCGATAGAAGTTGTTCCGGACCCATTCGGTTACCGCGCCCGCGATCATCAGGCTCTGGCAGATCCATTGCCCCGGTAACGCGTGGCATTCGAAATCGAGGCCGTTGGCGTAATGTTCGGGGGTAGGCCGGAAGGCGTTGACAGTCGCGATGAGAATCTCCCAGGTCCCGGTGATGTCGATCCAGATATCATCCTGCGCGACGCCGGCGCCGAGCACGGCGATCTCGCAGTCGTGGCCACCGGTCACCACCGGCGTTCCCGCGACAAGCCCGGTTTCCTCAGCCGCTCTTGCCGTGACCGCGCCGATCTGCGTGCCCGCTTCGCTGGTCGGCGGCAGGATCGATGGGTCGACCTCAGCGGCCTCCAACATTCTTGGCGACCACGTTCGCGCGCCCATATCGAGCATCATGGTGGTCGAAGCAATCGTGCATTCAGTCGTGAACTCCCCGGACAAGCGAAACGCCACGTAGTCTTGCACCTGCAACCAGCGGTGGGTGTTCTTGAGAATCTCGGGATGGTTCTGCCGGAACCAGAGCAGGCGATTTGCAGTGTTGATGTGGTAGTTGTGGTAGCCGGTAATCTCAAAGATCTCCGCGTTTCCTACGCGCCGATCCATCTCGAGTTGCTGCGGCACGGTGCGGCCACAATGCCAACTCACGAAGGAATAGAGGCAATTCCCAGCGGCATCCAGCGGGACGCCGTCCGTGCCAAATCCCGTGCAGGCCACTGCTTTGACCCGCGCCGCGTCTCCCACCGTTTTCAGGCACTCTCGCACGCAATCGCAGGCCTTGGCCCAGATATCGTCCGGGTCCCAGACCATCCAACCCGGCTCCCCCAATGGGTCTTGCACCGGACCGTTGCGGCGCCCGGCCACCGCGAGCAGTTTCCCCTCGGGCGAAAACATACCGGCCTTGATTCCCGTGGCCCCCACATCGATGCCGAGTAGCACCTCGTTCATGATTGCGCACCTCCCTCCTCGGAAGCCCCCGGCTCCTCCTCCGAATCGTCCGGCGTGGCGTCGTGGGCCGGCGGCGTAACGTGGAAAACGTGGGTGTCGCCAGTTTTCATTGGGACCGTCAACTGCCGTTTGTCCAGCCATCCCACGTTCGTGTCCAGCATGTCCTGAACGTCGTAGTGGTCGCCTAAGTCAAGCTCGCGCTCGCCATTCGCGCCCGCATGAATGGCAAAAAAATCGGGCCCGAAGTGAAGCACGTCCGATCCTTCCGACTCGGGTCGAATGTATGAATGCTCCTCAAGGATGCTCAGTATCTCGCGAAGCAGGTCCCGGGAGAGGGAAGGTTCCGCGACGTAAATGGATGCCCACCCCTCTTCGAAGAACTCGACGGCGACGCTCACCCGCTGAGAATCGCGATACTTGGCAATGGCCTTGGTATCGTCCGCCTCGATGTAAAACAGCGGCGACCATGTTTCCGTAGGACTAATTCCGTCGCCTTTGGCCAGCCATTTTCCGCCGTCAAGTAGAAAGTCCGACCCGGCGGTCGCTGCATTGTCGAAGGCGCGAACGGTATGTCCAGTGGTCTTGCTGATATTCTCCGCCGAGGCGCCGGCAGAAATGTAACCAGAAGCATACACCCAGATCGCTGCTGCATTCTGCTCGATCAGAACTCTTTGCAGTGACGTGCGATCATCCTCGTGAAGATGAAATGCGTTTACAAATATATACACCAAGGAGGGTGCAGCTCCGCCTTCAAGCACGTCCTGCAGCAAACAGAATTGAACGGGCACGCCGGCGCGAAGTGCCGCATCGCGGACATTTGTCAGCAGAAGCGCATTCAATGGCTCATCGCATCGTTGGTAAAACCGGCTGGGTTCGTCGACGACGACCGTGAGGCCGACACGCCCTTCTGGTGTTGGATACCCCGCAAAGCCGGGTCCCTGGGCGAGTGACTCCGTGGTCCAAATGGTCTGATATGCGGAACGCATACGCCCGAAGGTCTCCCACATACGGGGTTCGTGCAGGGCGCCTACGCCATCGGGATCAGCCCAGAATAGTCCAAGCCCATGAGCGAGCGCGCCGGCGAAGTTTCGCCGTTGGACGTTGAGCACGTCTTCCACGCGGAGCCCCTCGATTCGTTCAAGTTCGCCCGTAGCGGCATTCCGGGAGATTCCCGTGCGCGTGTCGTCGACGACGTACCACTGCTTTCCATGAATACCGACGCTGTCGACGGGTCCCATGAAACCGCCCGCGCCCCCCAACGCGCGATCGACGTAGGAGACCGGGCTGACGAATCCGTCAACTACGCCATCCAGCAGAAGCGCTAGGGCGCAATGCCCGCTGGCGTTTGCGGTGTACTCGAAAGAGTAGCCGTAGGGCACGAGCACCTTGAACACTCGGTCTCCTGCCTGATGGACGTGGGCAGAGAATGTCGACAAGGTGTCGGCCGTACTCTCGGAAACGTATCGCAGGTAATCCACGTGGATCTGCTCATCCGGCACAGTGAAGAATACGTTGGTCCGGTCCTGCGTGTCAGGCTGAGGAGGGATTTCCACGGCTTCGAACGCCGCGGCGGGATCGCCCCAGGCTTCGGCCAGGGCTGTCCCGTCGGGGTATTGCGTCCGTAGCCACGACCGGAATCCAGTGCGGTTCGTCTCTGAGCGATCATATTCCTTGGGATGCCGCCAGCGGTCCTCCTCCAAAGCGCCGATGATCAGTCCCACCACGTTGTCGCCGCGTGCGGAGTCTTCCAATCCCTGCAGCAGTTCTGACAATGCCTGGCGGCCCGCATCAAGCCACTGCTCTGACGTCACGCTTGGGAATACCCCGTCGGAAGCCGCGGCCTCGGGATGCGCCGCCATCCAGGCATCGGGGGGATTGAGGGAAATCGCGAGCAGAATGCTGGCGCTTGGATCGGCCTCCTCGATGCGGTCCAGGGGATAGAGCGTTTCCGACACGGTTGGACCCTGTTCCGGCCAGGGCAACGCCACGCGGAACACGTAGTCGTGGATGCCCGCCTTGGCGGCCATCGTAACCTCGCCTACGACGGCTTCGAGATCGGCCCCAGGTTGAATGTTTGCGTACAGGTACAGGGGCGGTGGCGGCGCGGGCGTCTCGTCGGGTTGGGCCACGGAGTCGGGCTGCTTTGTTCCTTCCGGTGTGCGCGTTTCATCCTGGCTAACCTGGCCATCGCGCCCCCCGAGCCAAAGCCCGGCGATTCCGGCGAGAATGATGAAGGCAATCGCGCCGGCCACCCGAAGGTATATGCCGAACGCCTCAGACTGTCCGCGTGCCGACATATGCCGCCAACATGCGGAGAGGTTCCGCGCGTTCGTCAAAGGTGGATAGGTGGCCGATGGATTCCTCAATCAATCCGCGCGCTTTGGCCTTGGCGCCTTCAACGCCAAGGTGCGTGGAGAAGGTGGCCTTCGCCGCATCTTCGTCCGGCGCGCCCGCATCGATGAGATCGTCGGTAATCTGAAAGGCGAGGCCCAGACTAAGCGCGTACTGCTCCAGACGCCGGACGTCTTCCGGAGAGAGCCCGGTCAGCCGCCCAGGTATCGCGATAGACGCCAGAAACAAGGCGGATGCCTTCTGAATGTAGATCTGTTCCAGTTC
Organism: Candidatus Hydrogenedentota bacterium; assembly: GCA_023384315.1. Lineage (GTDB taxonomy): Bacteria > Hydrogenedentota > Hydrogenedentia > Hydrogenedentales > SLHB01 > JAHDWY01. The sequence goes on from JAHDWY010000367.1 coordinate 3,852, forward strand.
TTCCAGGCTCGGATTGAGATCCGCGAGGTTCAAGTCGATATGTTGACCGTGGATGATACCTTCGGTGCCGAGCACTTCGGACAGTACTCGTACCACGTCCGCGGTGGCTTCGGTGCCGTGCAGGCACTCCGCGTTGCGCGTGACCAGGTGAAACGCGCTCGAAATAAGGCCGAACGCCGCGAGAATCGCCGTCGCCTCACCGTAGACATGGTGCGTGCAGGGTTTGCCGCGCCGGTCGGGGGCATCGTCCATGGCCGGCAAATCGTCGAGAATGAGCGACGCGGTATGAACGAACTCAACCGCGCACGCGGCATCAAGAACGTTCTCCGGAGCGGTCCCGGCAATATCCGCCACGGCAAGGGCCACAATAGGGCGCAAGCGCTTCCCGCCGTCCAGCGTGGCGTAGCGCATGGCCTCGTGAACGCCCTTGGGCTCCTTGTTCACAGACGGTAGACGCGCTTCCAGCGCCTGTTCGACCAGCGCCTTGCGTGTGCTGAGATATTCCGCTAAATCTAGTCCAACCACGAGAAAACCCGTCAAGTTCAGAGGGGAACATCCCCCTCGTATTACGACGTCAACATCGCCCATCCAGGCGAGCGCTTATCTGTCCTGCAGTTCTTCGATGCGGAGCCAGCCGCCGAAATCCTCGTGAGCGCCGGTGTCCTCCGCTCGAAACAGGTGCCTGGCAACAAACCGCAGTTTTCCTGGAGGAACGGCCAACTCCGCTACATCGATACGGCGCGTTTGGAGCGTCGCCAGATGCTCATCCCCCGCGTAAACGTCGATGTGTGTTTCGCCGAATTGAGGATAACAATTCGCATGCGTAACCCGCAACGTGCCGCCCGTGGATTCGTGGGTCGCAACACGCGCCATCGGACGGAATGTCTGGCCCTCGAATTCGCGCGCCCGGTACCATCCATCAACCGGAAGTTCGATGCCATGAAAGTACAGACAATCCGTCCGCACCATCGGCCAGAACCTGCCAATCGCGAGTCCGCGTTTGCGGCGTTCACGCCGGGCCGCCAGCGCCTTCGGGGCGTAACCGATACCCGCAAGCCAGGAGCGCACGTGGATGGCGACCCGCCAGAATTCAACGTCGAGCAGTGCGCGACCGATGGCTTTGATCTCGGCGCGGAGATACTTGGGGATTACCTGCCACGCGCTCGCGGCCGGGAAGTTCCGCAAAATCAGCCGAAGCCGGTTGCGGGTGTTGCGGTAATACTTCCTGCGGAGGTTCGCGCCCTCCCCCATCGTCGCGCTGAACTTGTGGCGCACGGTCGCCGCCGGACAGCACCAACACTCGTACCCCGCGTCCCACAGTCGCAGGCTCAGATCGAGGTCGTCGAGGTAGATATCAAAATCGGACGGAAGCAGCCCCGTCTTGCGCAAGGCCTCGCACCGAATCAGACATGCGCCGCCACACAACCCCAGGACCTTCCGCGGCTCCGACCATTCCGGCCCGTCCACGCGCCCCAGGCCCAAGTCCCACCCTACGCCG
>JAHDWY010000368.1 GCA_023384315.1 Candidatus Hydrogenedentota bacterium
GAAGCATTCACGTCGCGGGGCTCGTGCTTGTCCTGGTTCTGTCGAGCGCCCGGTGCGCCAGCACTTCCCCGAAAAAGGCAGACGCACCGAAAGAGGAACCCGTCGAAGCGGCGCCTCAATTAATGGACCTGAGCGCAGATGAGCTTCGGCAGGAGATCCGCGCGTACGTCGAAGCGCAGCTCCACGAGCGGGACGGCCAAAACCGGGCAGCCGGCACCGGGAAGAGTGGCAACCAGAACCGCCGGGAACCCTTGTCGCGGGAGGCGCTGGCGCAGCGCGCGCGGGAACTCATCAAGGTATTCCGGGAGAAAGTCCACGAAGATCTGATGGCGCGGATCGAGCAGGACTTTGGCGTGCCGGCCGCGCCCCAAGTCGAATCGGTTGGGCTCGAGGCCGTCGATGACTCCGGCAACACGCTTACCGTGGACGTGCCGGTAGAAACCCGGGAACTGCGCAAGCTGACCCTCCCGGCCAATCGCGCCAAGATGCACGCCCTGGTGGGTGAGGAAGATTTGACCCTCGCGCTCTATACGGACGTGCCCTCCCCAATCGCTCCTTCGGAGACGGATGTATTTGCGCGGCACTACACGGGGGATGGCGCCGCTGCGATTGCCATGGAAGCCCGGCTCATCGTGGGCCTCAAGGGCGGCGCGTGGGTGACGGCCGACGGCGGAAAACGGGTTGCCAATGCCGTCGCGATTCGCGGGCTGGACATGACGGAAGGCCTCCTCCCGGAAAACACCAACCAGCGGTACGACGACACCATGTTTGTCGTTCTGGAAGAACCGGATGGCGAGTATGAAGTCTTCGAGTACCGGATGACCACGGAATCCAGCAGCGACGAAAAGGGCGTGGGGCGGCTGGATTCAAAGCAGGTCACCTACGTGCGCGGCCTCCATCGTGGCAAGGACCCCGGTTACCGTCTGAAAGGCGGAAGCGCGGACGGCACCCGCGTGGACATGGACGGTACGTACAAGATCGCAGGCGCGAACATCCACTCCGCGTATGCCAAACGCGCGATTACCAGCGAGACCCCCTTGAAAGACAACGTGTCTCTCGGGTGCCAGGTGGTCGCCGCGGGCAAGACGCCTTTTGAAAAATCCCTCGTCTTCCCGCTCGACGAAAAGGGGGTGAAGGAGTTCCCCTACACCATCGTCGACCAGGAAGAGATCGCCTTCCTGGACCAGTCGCTCCAGGAAAAGGGACAGCGGTCGGTCCTGGTTCATGCCATCGCGCGGGACCTGTAGCGAAGGGCGTCGAAGCGCTCGCGTGAGTGCCGTACCTAAAAGAATACAGTGTCCTCACTTGTAGTCTTCATGGATAGTGGCGGTCTTCGGTATCGTCAACGGGCCGTGCGCTCTTCGCGCCTGTTGAACAAGCCGCCTTGCAACCTACCGCGTTCCCGGTGTTGTGTTTGTTCCGCTTCGGCCTTCTTTTCCTGAACGGGGATATCCACGATCTGCGGACCCGTACGGACGCTCAAGGGGGCCACCGTAAAGGTGATGTCGCCTTCGTTCCACCAGTTCTCCATTTCGACGCCTTGGTCGTCCTGCCTATCCTGGCCGATGCTGTAAACCACGTAGGAAGTGTCCCCGAGTCGCCGGTAGCCGAGCGGCTCGTTGAATTCGGCGTAATAATCCATGGGTACTTCGGCCAGATAATTCGGTACCAGTTGCTGCAAGGTGTCCGGGAGCACTCCGCTCGCGAGCCGGTACCGTTCGACCGCAATGGCGGCACGGGCGATGTCGAACTGAGTGCGAATGCGCCACTCGGCGTCGTAGGCGCGTCCTGTGGCTGGCAGCGTAATTGCCGCAAACGGCGTGAAGAGCGCGGTATCTTCCGCTATCCAATCCCCGTCGTCGTTCGAGACTCCGTAGCTCGTTCGTTCGCTCGCGGAGTGGGAAAGCAGTCGAGCGTAGTGCCGGAGCATCGCCATGCGCTCTGCTTCCGCGGGGCCGGCCATTTGCCAGAAAAGCGTGGTGGAGGCGGATACGGCGTGGTCGGCCTCGAATGCCGTGCTCGCCAGCAGATCAGGGGAGGCGACGACGCGGAGACTCATGGTGGCCTCTCCAATCATCGCGCGGTCCAGGATCATGCGTTCTTCACTAGCGGGCATGGCGTCCGCAAAGGTTTCATTGAGCTTTGCAAGCGCGTCATCCCGCAAGACAGAGCGACTCATGATGTCTTCCGTCGTGTCGTACGCGATGCCAAACACGGCAATGCGGACCAACTGGGAAATGAGCAACGGCTCTTGGTCCAGGGAATTGGCGAGGGGGACCATGGCTTCGATCGACTCGACTGCTTTGTTTGGTTGATCGGCGATGGTCCAGTGCAACGAATCGAGCGCCAATTCGCGCGCCAATTCGCGAATCTTGGCGAGTTGCGGCAGGTCGACTGCAAAACCGTACCGCAGGTCAAGGTTATACCGGCTTTGCATGGACTCGTCCTGGCCTAGCCGTTTGAGTTCGGGCGCAACGTGTGAAGTCACAGCTTGCCAATACCGCTCGGTTGCGTCCCAAGTCACCTTGTTAAACGGAACGCCTCGTTCGGATTCGCCGCTTCCGACAACGAGCACGTTTTCCGGCAGTTCGACCGTGGGATCCAGCGCTTGTTGCCGTTTTTGCTCGGTCCAGAAAGGACCGGCGGAAACGGTCATCTGTTCGGCCACCTCCATGTACTTCAACGCGCGATTCTCATCATCCGGCACTGCGGGATACCACGCGTCCAGTTCTTCCAGGGTCACCGGATAGCCGTGGGCGCGCCAGTAGGATTCGTAGGCGGGGCGCACGGGCCAGCCGAGCCAGACGAACGTAAGGACCACGATGGCAAGCATCGCGTACGCGACGGTGCGCGGCGCGCCGGTCAACAGCGTGGCGTCCGCGGCCACCTGTTGCGCGGGGTCCTGGGCGGCCGCGGCGGAATGGCGTCGACGCCGCACTTCGAGGGCCACGCCCGCGAAGGGCAAGGGGATCAACGCGGCCCAGCCGAGGCACGTAATCAACGCCTCCGCGAAGTCGATGCCCTGATAACCGGACGAGGGCGCCGCGGTATGCAAGGGGTGGTACAAGACCAGCGCGGTCACGGCCCAGACCCCGGCGGCGATGAGGACGGAGCGCACCGAGAGCACACCGCTCCGCCACGCGCGAATGTAGGTGGCGACGGCGTACGCGATCGCGACTGCGGGCAGGAGGATGCGCGTGTCTTGCCAGTCCAGAAGCCGCTCGTCACTGAGCGAGAAGAGACATCCCGTCAGCAATCCTTCCAGCGCCAGCAACCCGGCGATGGTGCGATTGCCGCCGTTCATCAGGGGCCACGCGATGAGGCCGACGAGAATCCCGCGGCTGAGCAGCACCCACAGCACTTCGCGGTACGAAGTCACGCCGATTGTCAACGCATCCGGGATGATGGTCGTGACAAAGTACTCGCCGGCCACGACGAAATGAAGAACGAGCACTGCCAGAAGAACTGGGATAAGCACCATCGCACTGCACACCAGGCGCGCGAAGGCGAATTGCGCGCTGGTCAAGGGGTGCAGCAGTTGGGGCATCGACTTGCTGGTTCCGCGGCGGAGTTGTGCCAACCCCGTGGTCGCGCCGTAGATGACCGCGCCGAAGGCTACGCCTGCGAAGGCCGGCAGCGTGAGCATCAGGCGGTATAACTGATTAAAACCGTTGTCGCGGTCCGCGATGAGCCACATGGCCAGCGGTATGACGCTGCTTACGACCGCTGTCACGAGGGGCAGCACCCACCAGGACCGCCGGAGGTCGAACCAGACCTGCGCGGCCAGGGGCGTGCGGAATGGACGGCTGCGCCCGGGCAGGGGTGCGGAAATGTAGCGCGGCCATTCCCAGAACTCGGGAACGCCGATGCCGCGTCCCACACGGGCGGCGTGCACCGCCGCGACGCCGATGCCGTAGGCCGGAGCGAGCGAAAGCAACAACAGCATTCCCAGGAATCCGCTCTCAACCGCGACGCCGCGAATACCGTCGTGAATGGTTTCGCTACGCGTCAGGTAATAGAAGGCTGCAAGGATGACGGACAGGCACAGGAGGGTCGTCAAACCCGAGAGGGGTTTCCGCAACCAGTCAACGGTCTGCGCGGCGACATACACGAGGGTTACCGCGAGCACGCTGCCGAACCCCGGACTTTCGCCGAAGATGACTTCGCACGCACCCATAAACAGCAGCGCCGTCACGAACACGAACGCGGTCCGCGCAGCGAAGGCGACGCCCACGGCCGCTGACACCGGCGCGGGCAAATGGAGAATGCGCTCCGAGAACCCGCCCACGAGATGGCCCGAGTAGTCCGTGCTCAAGATGAGCAGCAGCGCCGTCAACATGGGAGCGCCGACGACGAAAAGCAAGGTGAACTCGCGATAGTTGTTCCAGGCGGCGCCGCCCATCTGCGTCCAAAGGAACGCCAGGCAGAGCAGGCCGACGATGACGCACCATCCCGCGATGACGCCCGCGACGCGGCACTCCTCCCAGGCGAGGGCTTTGATCATTCCGCCGAGTCCGCTGCGTTCGCGGCGGAGGGCGGCGTCTGCATAGGTAGAATTGGTGTTCATGGTTATGCGACCGCCTGCATGGTTTGGCTTCCAACGACCCGGGCAACGAAGATGGAATCGAGGGACGGCGATGTCTCATCGAGGATGCGCGCGCCTGCTTGTTCCAGTTGCTCGCGCGTCGCGTCTGCCGCGCCATGGGTGATGACGGCCCACTCTCGGCCTTCGCCTTCCACGTGCAACACGCCGGGGATTTGCGGGAAGGAGGTCACCGGCTGGTCGAACGAAACCACGCGCCGGTGGTGCGTGGCTTTCAGTTCATCCATGGGCATGTGGAGCGCGAGCTTGCCCTGGTGAATCATCGCCACGTCGTCGACAACCCGTTCGACCTCGTCCAGCAGATGCGACGAGAAGATGACGGTGCGCCCTTCTTCGGCGACGGACCGTACGACCACGGCGAGAATGTCGCGCCGGGCGACTGCGTCCAACCCGGACGAGGGCTCGTCGAGCAAGAGCAGCGGCGGACGATGCGCGAGGGCGAGCAACAGCCCCGCCTTGGCTTTCTCCCCGCGGGAGAGGTTGCGGATGCAGCCGTTCCGCGTAACTCTCGTCCCAGTCAGGATAGAAAGCCTGCGTATAGCGCAATGCTTCCTTGACCCGCATCCAGCGCGGCAAATCGCGGTCTTCGGAGAGGTAGCCGATTCGCGAGAGCACGGCCGGCGGGTTACGCGTGGGGTCAACGCCAAAGACCCGCACCTCCCCCTGCTTCGGCTGCAGCGCGCCGAGGATGTGCTTCATGAGCGTCGTCTTGCCGGCGCCATTCTCACCCATGAGCCCGA
>JAHDWY010000369.1 GCA_023384315.1 Candidatus Hydrogenedentota bacterium
GAAGGGGCTGCTTTCCGGCGATCGGCAGGAGTTCGAGACCCGATACCTGATACCCGGTTGGAAACGCGACGACCAGACCTTGCGGTGGGAGTTGAAGCTGGGGCAGGAATCGGTGGAGGCGTACGACAGCACCCATTTCGAGACCGGTGTCACCGTGGAACGAAAGCTCGGACCGCGCTGGACGGCCGGGGCGGGCGTTGCGTTCAAGTACAGTATGCAAGAGCAACGGCGACTCGACGAGACCTATCATCTTCTCTCCTTTCCCGTCTACGGCGTATTGGACGACCGCGACGATTCCATGAATCCCACTGAAGGGATGCGGCTGGACCTAAGGGCCGAACCATTTATCGAAGTCACCGATCCAGCGCTCTCGTTTTTGCGGGGGACCGTGGAATGGCGGGGCTATCATGCGTTGGACGAGGAGGGGTACTGGGTTATCGCGGCACGGGTCAAGCTTGGCGCCATGCTCGGCACGGATGTCGATAACATTCCTCCAGATGAGCGGTTTTATGCCGGCGGCGGCGGCTCGATCCGCGGATTTGCGTATAAGACGGTCAGCCCATTGAAAGGCGACGATCCCATCGGAGGCGCTTCTCTCGTCGAAGTGAGTTTCGAACTGCGGCGGCGGATCACCGAGCAGATCGGCGTGGCGGTGTTTGTCGATGGCGGCAACGCCTACTCGTCGGCCTTTCCGGATTTTGCAGAAGAGATGCGGTGGGGCGTGGGCGCGGGCATACGGTACTTCACACCCCTGGGTCCCTTGAGGGTCGACGTAGCGGTCCCCGTGAACGCGCGATCGGAATTGGACGACAGCTTCGGAGTCTACGTCAGTTTTGGACAAGCCTTCTAACAAAGCCCGTCGCGTTCCGCGTGTCGTTCGGTGGATGCTCTGGGCGGCACTGGCCGTCGTGTGCCTTGCCGTCATCGTGTTTGCCGCAGTCAATTCCGGTCCGGGAAAGCAGCGCCTCGCGCGATTCCTCTCCGATACGCTATCCAAACACCCGCGTCTGGATTTCGACGTGTCTGGCGTATCGGGCACACTGCCCGGTTCGATTCACATCGAGACCTTCACGATCAGCGATGACGACGGCGAGGTGCTCATCGCGCATGATATTGCCGCGCGCTGGTCCGTGCGATCCATTGCGCGCAAGCCATACCACATCTATGACGCCTTGGTGGAACGGGTGGAAGTCCTCAAACGCCCTCCCCTCAATCCTGACGCACGTCCGCTGGACGTGCTCCGCGCCATTCCCAACGCGCTGCGTAGCGCGCGGATCGACCGGCTGGCCATCGACCGCATCGAAGTGGCGGAGGCTATCGTCGGAAGAGATGCCGTTTTCGAACTGCACGGGCAACTCACGGGGCGCACGATTGAGACCCTTGTTGCGGATCTCGAATTGAAGCGGATCGATGAACCGACAACCTCGGCTACACTGCAACTCGATTTGGGCGGCGGTGCGTCTACGTTGGGTCTCGACGCGCGCATTGAAGACTCCGCCTTCATACCGGCCGCCCTCGATCTCGATTCGAATCAGACCTTTCGGCTTACACTCGAAGGCGACGGCGCTTCCGAGTCGTGGGACGGAACGATTCGCGGCACCTTGGGCGAGGAGCCGTTCTGGGATGCCGGACTCGACGTCAGCATGAACGACACGGTTGAGTGCCGCATCGACGGGACGTTGTACGCAAACGTCTTGCCGCCCACGCGCGCGCTGGAGGAACGACTCGGAAACACGGTTGAAATCAAAGCGGCCCTTGCGCGTCACGACGACCGCACGATTGAAGTGCCGTCGTTCAGTGTCAGCGGCGACGGGAACTCGCTGACCGGTTCGCTCACCTACGATCCGAACTCCGATCAGATCACGATCAAAAGCAATCTCGATACGGCATCGCTGGCCCGGCTTGCCGGCGATCCGGACAATCCGCGGGTGCAGGGTGCGTTGAAAGGACACCTAAGTCTTGATGGCCCACTCGAAACGCCGTCCGTCGATCTGGATGCCGAACTCGAAGGCGAGAAGTTGCTTGCCGTGACGGGAGCGCTCGACTTGTCGGAAGGGTATGGCTTCGATCTGGAGGCCTCGGCTTGGCCTCGCGAACCACTCCTCGCGGAACAGGCGGCGAATGCGGTGCGCGAGGGGATCGTGGCGCAGATCGAAGGATTTCGATCGCAGGACGGAGTACTCCGAATCGACCAGGCGCACCTTCGGGCCGTCGGCGCCGATGCTCGGGTCTCCGGTGAGTACGACCGCGCAGCAGAGGAACTGAACGCCGAGGTGAACATTGCGGAACTCGACCTGGCGAATCTCGCCGGATTGCTGCCCGAGAATGCGCGCGGGACCGTATCGCTTTCCGGCCAGATCGAAGGTGGGGAATCGGGTTGGTCCGCGACCGTGTCCGGTACCGGGTCAGATGTCCATGTCGCGACCTTCGAGTCCACGTCGCTTTCGCTGAACCTCGACGGCTCGGGGGATACATGGACTCCCGCCAATCTGCAGAACGTGAGCGTCACCGGCCACGCTGACGCAAGCGCGTTGTCTGCTGGCACGGTCGCGCAGGAGCAGGTACGCTTCGAATTCGAAATCGAGACCCCTGACGCAGAGACGCTAAGGATTACGCGGGCCGACCTGGAGTCGGAATCGGCGCAGGTTCGTGCGCGTGGCGACTATAATATAGAGTCAAAAGGTGGCGAATTTGTGGTTGAAATCCCGCGGGTGCAGTCCAGCCTCCTCAGCCAAGCGGATGAGGTAGGCGAGGTCGAGTGGACCGCGGGTGCGACAGCAAAGATAACAACCTCCGCGGAGACACTCCTCGCGGCCAACGCCACGTTTCACATAACCGACCTCGCGGGACTTCCTGAGGCGGCGCTCGCGCTGGCTGCGGAACGGGTCAACGGCGAGACCGAAATCACGTTCGACGAGGGAAGTCTGTCCATCGAGTCCTTGGATCTGAAGAGTACCGCGATGAGCGCAACTGCGTCCGGCACGGTGGACACGGAATCAAAGAACCTCGACTTGGGGGGGTCCTTCCGTATTCCGGACGCGGAGGTGTTGTCCGCGGTGCTCGATCGTCCAACCGCGGGAGAGATCGCCGGTGAGTTTTCGGTTAACGGACCTTTTGACGCATTCCAGGCCGAAGTCGACGTCGAGGGGGAACGTCTGACGGCAGGCGACGCAACCGTGCGCGAGGCGACTTTGCGGGCGGAACTGGATGGGCTGCCGAAGTCGCCAGCGGGTAACGCGCAGTTGACGTTGGAGAGCGACACGGAGGAATTGACCACGGATGCAACCTTCGCGATGACCGATTCGCTCATCGACGTCTCGAACATTCAGATGCGCGCGGGTGAGAATCGTCTGCAAGGCAGCGGGACATTCGACACGAGTGTAAAACAGGGCAGCGGTTCTATCACGGGGAACTTCGACAATCTTTCCACGGTTGGTGAGTTGCTGGGGATCGATGTCGCAGGCGAAATGCAATTGAGCGCGTCGCTTGACGGATCGGGCGATGCGCAGCGGATGCACGCCGATATCAACGGTTCGAACCTCCAATATCAGGACACACAACTTCAGACGCTCCACTTGACCGCAGATGCCACGGACCCGTTCGGTGAAATGCGGATTGATGGCGAAGCAAACGGGGCCGGTTTGCGGACGGGCGAGGCGAACCTCGCTTCGTTCTCCGTGCAACTGGATGGAGACAAGGAGCAAGCAACACTTACGCTCGCCGTGGTCGAAGGCACGATTCAGGAATCGAAGATCGCGCTGGATGCGCGTCTCGTAGGAAGTATCAACGACGCATGGATCGAAGTCGCCGCGCTGGACGCCACAGTCGGCGAACATGCCATTGCATTACAAGGCGACGCCCGTATCAATCAAGAAGGCGAAGTGCTCAGCGCATCGATTAGCCGGCTCGCGGTCGATGACGGAACGGTTTCGTTTCGGGGCAACCGCGCTGAAGGCGACGTGCGCGTAACGGCGGAACTCGACGATCTCCCGCTCTCCCTGATCGCCGCCTTTGGTGGCACTGACTTGGAAGGTACTGTCGGTGGAACGGTCCAACTCCGTGGACCGGCCTCGCAACCCGTGGGCAACGGCAACCTCGTGTTTCGCAATGTGCGGGAACCGGGCGCGGCATACCCGCCGGTTGAAATCCGGCTGGACACGGAACTCTCCCAAGGAGTCACCGAGACGCGTGTGCAGATTGCCATGAACGACCAAATCGAAGCGGACGCGACGCTGCGAATTCCCGTGCAATTCTCGCTGCAACCCGTCGAGGTGGCCGTCAACCGGCAACGGCCCATCCGGGGCCAATGCACGGCGAATGCGGACCTGTCCGTGTTTCCTCTTCTATTCGATCTTCAGGATCATGTCGTTCGCGGACAGGTGAATGCGGAGCTTCAGATCGCCGGGAACATTTCCGAACCGGAGGTAACGGGCGAGGCGACTGTCGTGGACGCCCGCTATGAGAATCTCGAAACCGGGACGATCCTGGAAGACCTCCGGGTTGTGATCGAAGGGCGCAATCGGGAACTCACGGTTACCGAGTTCGCGGCAACTGACGGCGTGGGCGGCACGCTGAACGCGGAAGGAAAGGTGGACGTTCTTCCGCGCGAGAGTTTTCCATTCTCATTAGACGCGCGCTTGGGCAATCTCCGCGTCGCGAGCCGCGACGACTTGACTGGGCAAGTGGATGGGACGTTGTCCGTCGCGGGTGACATGGAACGGGCTGAAATCGACGGCTCTCTGGCGATAGGCCCTGCGACCGTGGTACTTCCCAACAAGGGCCGCGTTGAATATCCCGAACTGGAGGTCACCGAAGTGGGCGATCCGGATGGCGAGGTCGCCACGGCTGCGCCGGATGCGGAGGACGAGAAGAAGACGCCCATCGAGATCGCGTTGAATGTGGATTGCGCGATTCCGGGAAAGGTCTACGTGCGCAATCAGTCGCTCGATACGGAATGGAAAGGGAATCTCCAAGTTGCGGGAACGGCGGATGCACCCGAAATCACGGGGACGTTGTCCCCGGTGCGCGGGCAGATATACTTCCTCGATCGGACTTTCGAACTGCAGGAAAGCACGATCACGTTGGACGGCAGTTCACCGCCTTCGCCGTATCTCGATCTGAATGCATCGACACGAACGGCGGATCTGACCGCGCAGCTTCATCTCTACGGCGTGTATCCCGACGTGAAACTGGAACTGCAATCGGACCCCGCGCTACCCGAAGACGAGATCCTCGCGCGCCTGCTTTTCGACCGGGACCTCAGCGACATCACCGCTTTCCAGGCCGTGCAACTTACGGCCATGCTCGAATCCATGCGCGGGAACGACGGGCTCAGCGCGC
>JAHDWY010000370.1 GCA_023384315.1 Candidatus Hydrogenedentota bacterium
GCACATCTCCCGTTTCCAAGGACTGGATGACATGGATGGGCACTCGGATCTTCCGGTAGACGTCGTCTACGGAATACCCCAACTCCTCTCGGCGCGCGCGTAGCTCTGATCCGGGAAAGGTCGACTCGTTCATGCAACCTCGTCGTTCGGAGCGACACTGACAAGAATTTCTCGTGCCTTACTCCCGCTATGTGGTCCCACGATTCCCCGCATTTCCATCATGTCTATCAATCGCGCAGCTCTAGTATACCCTACTCGGAGCCGTCTTTGCACCATAGAAATTGATGCCTGCCCAGTTTCTAACACAACCCGTACGGCATCGTCGAACAAATCGTCGTCTTGATCCCCCATTTCTTCCAGGGAATCTTTGGATTTCCCGAAATTCGCGATTTCATCGCGGTACTGCGGTGGCGCTTGGGTTTTCAGGTACGCGATCAGCCCGTTCATCTCGCCGTCGCTAACGAAGGCCCCCTGGATCCGGTTGGGTTTCGATTGACCGGCCGGCAGATACAGCATGTCGCCCTTGCCGATCAGGCGTTCCGCGCCGATTTCGTCCAGAATGCAGCGGCTATCGACGCGCGAGGACACCTGGAAGGAAATCCGGCAGGGGAAATTGGCCTTGATGACGCCCGTCAACACGTCCACGGAAGGGCGCTGCGTGGCAATCACGAGATGGATACCTACTGCGCGAGCCAACTGCGCCAGCCTCGCGATCGCGTCTTCGACTTCCGCCCGCGCGAGCATCATGAGATCGGCCAACTCGTCGATGATGCAGACGATATAGGGGAGCTTGCGAATGGCGTCGACAGACTCGCTATTCTCTTCCCCTTCTTCTCCATCCTCGGCGACCATTTCGATCTCGCCGTTTTCCACGCTCTGATTGTAGACTTCAATGTTGCGCACGCGCAGATGCGCGAAGAGCCGGTAGCGTTCCTCCATCTCGACGATGAGCCAATTGAGAGCCGACGCGGCTTTTTTCGGGTCGATTACGACAGGCGTGATCAGGTGCGGGATATCGTTGAAGATTGACAGCTCGACCATCTTCGGGTCGATCAACATCAACTGCAACTCATCGGGAGTGCGCGAGCACAAGAGGCTCGCGAGAAGCGTCTTCACACAGACCGTCTTTCCCGCACCGGTCGCCCCGGCGACGAGTAGGTGCGGCATGGTCGCCAAATCGGCCACCATCACATCGCCCGCGATGTCCTTGCCCAGCGTAAGCGGAAGACACATCTTGGAGCGGGAAAACGTGCGCGACTCCAGCAGCTCGCGAATCACCACCGACTCGCGGTACTTGTTGGGTACCTCGATGCCGACGCGCCCTTTACCGGGAATCGGCGCCTCCACGCGAACGCGATGGGCTTTCAAGGCGAGCGCGATGTCGTCGGCAAGCGATGCGAAACGGCTGACCTTGATGCCGGGCGCAGGCTCGAGTTCATACCGGGTAATTGTCGGACCCCGTGTCACGTCCGTTACCCGGGCTTCAATGCCGAAGGTCTTGAGCGTGTCTTCCAACAACGCGCTCGTGGAGAGCAGATGTTCGCTCCAATCCTCTACCTCAGGCTCGTCGGCCGGGTCGAAAAGGTCGAGGGATGGCCGCATATATCGCTTCGGATAGACATAATTCTCCGGCAATTCGTCTTCAATCGTCTTGCGGCGTGGCAAAGGAGCCGACTTCGCACGCGCGGGCAAGTTGGGCGTCGCTCGCAGCGAACCCTCCTTGGCAATATGTTCCAAGGCCTGCGCCTCGGCTTCGGCCAGCCGCGCCGCCGGATCGTCGCGCTCTTCCGCTTCGTCCGCCGGCTCGGTCAACGACTCGAGTGTGTCGTCCTCGTCGAACGGCGCGGTATTCCGCAACCCGGTGTGAATGCGGATCGGCGAGTCGTCTCGGAACGGCGAAGGCGGCTCCGCATTATCGTATCCAGAACTCAGCGGCAACTGCTGTGGAACTAGAAGCTCCCGTTCGAGCCGCGGATAAACTTCCAATTCGGCTGCTTCAATCTGTTCCAGGAGTTCCGGGCCTTCCGGTTCAAGGTTCAGCGGTTCCGGCTCAAGGTGCGCCGCCCAGGGACGGCGGCCGCGGGTATTCTTGATCGCGGCTCCAAGATGCGACAAAGCGACGGACGTCGCGTGGAGTAACCACAGCGTCACGACCCGCGCTTTGGCCAGTGCGCGAATGAGCAGCAACTCGGTGGAAAGCAGCGTTCCAATCAGGACGAACGTGATGCACACCACGTTCGCGCCGACGACGCCAAATTGATCCAGGAAGAAGGTGCCAAAGAACCCGCCAATGATGCCCCCGAAATGATCACCGTCCTCATTGGCGGCCATATCAATATGGAGCAGCGCGGACATGGCGAAGGTCAGCACGAGCGCGCCCCCCATTCGGCTTGCGATCCGGTCAAGTGGCCGGTGACGCAACAGGAGGCAACCCCACACACCGGTGATGAAATAGAGACAGTGTGCGCCGCCGCCCAAGAGCAGGCTTAGAATTCCAGCGACCGTAGCACCGGGCCTGCCGAGCACGTTCGGGGCCTCTGACATCCCGTCGAGAGGACGCCGTACGTCGCTTTGATAGCCATCGGTGACTAGAGCAAGAAAAAGCAGTATAGTGATAGCAATAAGAATGAGGCCAAGAATTTCGCTTCTGCGTGCTCGATAGTCCATGAAGTCCCCGTTCGCCCTTAATCGGCTCGCAACACTGCCGGATGCCTCAACATATCGCGATTGTAACAAATAACCAGATTTTGTGCAACAAAATATTGTGTCTCTCTCATCAATGACCTCAGCCTATCGTATACCCAGCGTGACACTCCAAATAACCGCTACCATATCTTGTGATTAATCATTTACACCAAAAATACCGCATGCAAATCAATTATACCACGGGTAATTGCATTCCAATCGCTAACCCACGAATCCCCACACGAAGGCCGGCCTCTTGATGGGTGACCAACCGAAACGCGGCTCGAGAATTCGGACTTGCTGCTATCCCGGCGCTCGCGTTCGTGTTGAGCGCCAGGATCGGGTCCCAGAATCGGAACGGCAGAACTCTCGGTGGTTGACAGCCGCTTGCCTTGGGAGTGTATTGTTCCGTGGCGTCGGGCAACTGCAAGCCGCTCTGGAGCCAAAGGTCATCTGCTATGCAAATGGATCGTACCCAAGAGAAGCAAATGCAAATGGCGGAAGAGCTGCTCTTCTCGGGCCAGCGTCTTCCGAGTTTTGCAAAAGCGCTCTACCACGGAGTCTTTGATGCATCCCGAGTCATGCCTTTCCCGCTACCAGACGACGCGGAACGGTCGCGCGTCGAAACCCTGACTCAGCAACTCAACACTTGGGCAGACGAAGCGCTCGACCCGGTCGCCATTGACCGGGAAGCATCAATTCCGGATCAGGTCATCGAAGGACTTGGCGGATTGGGAATCCTGGGCAGCACGATACCGAAGGATTTCGGCGGCTTGTCCCTATCCCAGTTCGGGTATTGCCGCACGGTGGAAGAGATCGCGCGGCGCTGCTCATCCACGGCGTTGTTCGTGAACGCGCATCAGAGCATCGGCATGAAGGCACTGCTCCTGTTCGGCACGAAAGAACAACAGGAACGGTGGCTTCCTCCGCTTGCCCGTGGCGAAGTGCTCGCTGCGTTCGCCCTGACCGAACCGAATGCGGGCTCTGACGCCGCTGGTATCGAGACACGCGCCGTCTATGATGCCGGCCGCGACGTTTACGTCTTGAACGGCAAGAAGCAATGGATCACGAACGGCGGTATCGCGGGCATACTGACGGTCATGGCGCAGACCGAGGTCGAAACGCCACGCGGTCTGGAAGATCGGGTGACGGCGTTCTTGGTCACTCCTGACATGCCGGGCTTCCGTGTAACGGACGTTGCCCTCGAAAAGGTTGGCATGCGCGGCACCAAGACGGCCAAACTCGAATTCACCGACATGGCCGTACCAAGCGCGAACATCCTCGGACCCAAAGGGGGCGGCCTGAAAGTTGCGCTGACGGTGCTCGACTTCGGGCGCACGACTTTCGGCGCGGGCTGCACGGGTAACTGCAAAGTCATGCTGGAGGACTCCGTCGCGCACGCGAATTCCCGGCATCAGTTCGAACGCCCGCTCGCCTCTTTCGGTCTCGTGAAGGAAAAACTGGCCATGATGGCGGCACTGACTTACGCCATGGACGCCGCCACGTACCTGACCGCGGGCCTGCTGGATCGCGGTGAAGACGATTTCATGTTGGAGACCGCGATTCTCAAGGTCTTCGCGAGCGAATGCCAATGGAGAATCTGCTACGACACGATGCAGATCTTCGGCGGACGAAGCTTCTTCACCGACCGCCCCTACGAGCGTATGATGCGCGACGCCCGGCTCAACACCATCGGCGAGGGATCGAATGAAGTGCTTCGCGCATTCATCGGTGTCGTCGGCCTGCGCGATCCCGCCATGCAGTTGAAAACAATCGCCGACGCCATGGACCGGCCTTGGTCGGCGGTGGGACCCGCCATGCGATTCGGAACGACGCTCATGCGCCGCGCACTTCAGCGACCAACAGTTCCCGTAGACTCTCCAAGACTCCAACGCGAGGGGACCCAACTCGCGCGTTATGTGCGCCGGTTTGGCTTCGCCGTATTGCGTTTGATCGTCCGTCACAAGGAGGATGTTGTCGAGCGTCAGTTGGACTGCGACCGGCTCGCGACGATCGCCATTGCCCTCTATACGAGCGCGGCGGTGATTAGCCGTTTAGACGCGACGGCCTCGCAAAGCGAGTCGTACGAGCGCGACCTGGCGGCGGGCAAGCTCTACTGTACCCACGCCTTCGGCGAGATTGAACGCGCGCTGAAGGGCCTCGCGTCGAATCACGACGTCGAGATCGAGGCCGTGGCCGATCGATATTCTCGCGCCGCCGCTGACACTGGAAATCAGAATCAATCGGCCCCATAATCGAGTGTGGTCCGTGCAAGGATAACCCGGGATTTGATGACGTGACGTTTTCCCCTGAGACCGATCGCTCTTCGCCATTGCGGCGCCTGACCGACGAGATCCTGGATCAGGAAGCGGTCCTGCGTGAAGGCGGCGGACCCTCCGGGCGGGAACGGCAGAAGCGCCTGGGCCGCATGACCGCGCGCGAACGCGTCGCGCAATTGCTGGACCGGCCGGATGCGTTTTTTGAGCTGGGCCTGTGGGCGGCATACGAGATGTACCCGGACGCAGGCGAGATACCGGCCGCCGGCGTCGTCGCAGGGATTGGGGAGATTCACCAGCGGCCCTGCATGGTTATCGCCAATGACGCGACCGTCAAAGCCGGGGCGTTCCTCCCGCAATCGTGTAAGAAGCTACTG
>JAHDWY010000371.1 GCA_023384315.1 Candidatus Hydrogenedentota bacterium
GGACAGGCACTATCCGTTCCAACTCCCCGTACAACGTCTTCGCTTCAATGGTACGACCCGTTCGGCGGAGCCATCGAAGGGAAAGGTTGGATTGAGACAGCAAAGCCAACGGATCGTCTTCCCGCGCGGGCCGAAACCACGGTGAGAACACCCGTATGGGAATTGTCGCGTTGCAGCAGCGGTATGTTCGTTCGCTTCGATTCGGACGCCCGCGAGATCACGGCAAGATGGACCCTGGACCAGCCCATGCGAAGCATCGAACACATGCCCGCCACCGGCATTGCCGGGCTCGACTTGTACGCTCGCGATAATGGAACCTGGCGCTGGGTTGGACTCGCACGCCCCAAGAACGAACTCCAAAACGAGGAGCGAATCCTCGTCGGAATTCCGTCGGGGATGCATGAATATCTCATGTACCTGCCGCTTTACAGCGGCGTGGAATCGATCCAAATCGGCGTGAACGAAGACGCCTCCATCACGCCGGGCGCGGCGTCGAACGGATTCGGCACCGGCAAACCGCTGGTCTTCTACGGTACCTCCATTACTCAAGGGGCAAGCGCCTCCCGGCCGGGAATGGCTTACCCGGCAATCCTGGGACGCCGGTTAAACCGAACCGCTATCAATCTCGGTTTTGCGAGCAACGGCACGATGGATCTGGAGCTGGCCGAACTGATGGGCGAGGTCGACGCGGCGGCCTACGTGATAGACTGCGTTCCCAACATGACTGTGGAAATGGTCAGGACTCGAAGTGTCCCGTTCGTAGCGCTCCTGCGTGAACGGCGGCCGGAGGTCCCGATCGTGATCGTCGAATGCATCGACCAGCAAAATGCCTGGTTCCTTCCTGGAATCGACGAGGGAATCGTCTTACGGAACGAGGCGTTGCGGTCAGCATTCGAGACGATGGAGGACCGTGGCTTCAATCGACTTGTCTACGTGGAGGGATCCCGGCTCCTGGGAAACGCCACCGATACCGCCGTCGACGGAATTCACCCAAGCGACCTCGGCAATACTCACATTGCCGACGCCCTGGAACCGATTTTGGTTCACGCGCTGACTGAATTGAAAGCGAATGATTCCAATGTCGAAGAGGAGTTCGCGCCATGACGATCCTGACATCGCTCGCGTTGTGTTGCATCGCCCTGACAGGTTCCCATCAAGACCGATACTATGCCCACGACACCGTCCTGGACTCCCATGGCGTCATCGCGCCGTGGTATACCGGTCTAAACGGTCAGTTCGATTTCCGGGTCCGTGTTGCCGCCGAGACCTTAAAGCGTTACCCCTGGGCCGTGCCGCCCAAATCTTGTGTTGCCGCGCCGGAGTATGTGTTTAATGGAACCTGGCGCATCAGCCCCGAAGGCGACATCAGCGTTCCCGACCTTCGCGACTGGGACAACGGCGATCTGGGCCAGCGCGCGGCGTACATCTTGGGTGGGTTCGTGGACTACTATCGGTATTCCGGCGATCCCGCGGCAATCGCACACATCACGTGCCAAGCCGACTTCCTGCTCGACCATTGCCAGACGGGACCTGACCACCCCTGGCCGCGATTTCTCATCAGTGTGCCCACAAAAGGCACACCGTATGGTGAGGCCGACCCCCACGGAATGATGCAACTCGATATTGCGGCGGAGGTCGGGATCGCCTTGTTGCAGGCTTACCAGCTGACCGGGGAATCCCGCTGGTTCGACGCGTGCAAGAACTGGGGCGACCAGTTGGCATCGCATCGCGATTCCGTTCCGGGGATGTCACCTTGGAACCGCTATGCCAATCCCGAAGATGTCCAATGGGACGATCGGATGACCGGCGGCGTCGCGTTCCTCCTCACCTTTTTCGATGAACTCATCGAACTTGGTTACACCGGAAACGATAACGCGATTGTGAAGGCCCGGGACGCGGGCCGAACGTATCTCCGTGAAGTTCTTTTGCCGAAGTGGACCGTCGATGACACCTGGGGCCGGAACTATTGGGACTGGCCCGATCCCGTGCAGGCTGAGAACGTCACGGAATTCGCCGCCCGGTACATTATGGATAACCCGGATGTCTTCCCGAATTGGAAGACCGATGTCCGAAACATTCTAACCCTGTTTCTGAATCGGACCGGCGTGTCTCCCGCCAGCAATGGCGACACGTATAGCGGCGCGTGGGCCTTTCCGGAATCATCCGGCTGCTGCCGCCGGTCCCTGTGGTACGGGCCAATGGAGATTGCCACCGTCCTTGCCGAGTTTGGCGTCCGTGCGGACGCGCCATGGGCCGTCGAAATGGCACGCCGCATGCAGATCCTCGCCACGTACGATGTCCACGAAACCGGAGTTGTCGAGGACAACATCGACGGCGGCGCAATCGTGGCTGGAAGCTGGTTCAAGATTACCCATCCCATGCCGCTAAAACACGTCCTCGGAACCATGGCCTGGCTGCCGGATGTGGAGGGCGCCAATCGGGAGAATCACATTCTTCGGAGTTCGAGGGTGGTAAACGACGTGTCGTACGGTGGGGGCCGTATCGCGTATTCGACCTTTGACGCCCCTGCCCATTCGATCGACCTGCTCCGCCTTTCATACCGGCCCAACAGAATCGCGGCGGGCGACACGGTGTTGTTCGAGCGGACCGACCTCGACGCCAACGGCTACACCATTCAGGAGCTATCGAACGGCGACTGCCTTGTCTCGGTTCGGCATGACGGCGCGACGCACGTCTTCGTGGAAGGTCCGGATCCGCAACATGCCATCGGCGCCGATACTTTTGAGCGTTCTGGCTTGTGGAAAGGAGCGAACGGCGCGACCATCTTCGCGGACACCGCGGATGCCTCCGCCGAGTTATCATTCTCCGGAAACCAGGTCCGCGTCATCGGCGGAGTCGGCCCGGATGGCGGATTGGCCAAGGTGTACGTTGATGGCGTCGAACAACGTGCACCAATCGATTGCTGGAATCCGCGCCCGCGCTCGGGCCAAGTTCTGTACTACACCAACGGGCTTACCAACGGCGAGCACCGGCTGAAAGTCATCGTTCAAGGAGTGAAGAATCCGGTTTCCGAAGGTACCCATGTTTGGATCGAAGGAGTCCAGTGGTCCGCCGAGGAAGGGTCGTCCGGATTTGGCGAAGGTGGGGGTTCTACGGAAACTCAGCGGATGATTTTCGGCTACGCCGGTGGCGAGGATTACGTCGACACGGACGGCCATGCGTGGCGGCCGGCCACCGAATGGGTCACCCCCCTGGGGCATCTGGCCGATGTGGTCGCGCAAGCGTGGAATTCAAACCCGCAGCGACTGGTCATCGAGGGGACCTCCGATCCCGAGATTTACCGCTACGGTGCCCGCGCACCGGAGTTCTGGACCAATCTTACCGTTGGTCCCGGTACGTATTACGTTCGCCTCAAGTTTGCCGATACCTTTCAACTCATCCCTAAGGATCGTGCGCTTACCATCCTGATCAATGGAGACGAGGTGGTCACGGACATGGACATCGGCGCTACCGCGGGCGGGCAGAACCGGGCCGTCGACCTCGTATTCAACGATATCCAACCGCGCAACGGAATCATTGAAGTACGCTTCGTCAATCGCCGCGGCGGAGAAGCCATCGTGCAAGCGCTCGAGATCGGGTCCGGCCATGGTGGAGACGGCGCAGTGCCGGTCGCGGCCGCGCCACCCAAAGAACCCGCGAAGTGACGACCGTTCGCAATACCGGTAATCAGGTTGCGGACAGAATTGGTACAGAAGCTTAAGCGCCGGCCCTTCGTAGTGATCGATTTGAAGTCTGGTAGTGCCTTGCGATCCAATCAGACATCGGAGACCGAAACCATGAATTGCTTATCACACACGTTACGATTGTTCCTCGGGCTTATTCCGCTGGTCACAGGATCCGCCCCAGCACAAGAAGGTACGTCGACACCAACCGCCGTTCGCGGCGAGATGGTCATGGCCCGTGCGGACCACGCCTGGATGTCGCAACAGATCAACGAACCCTGCATCCTGCCCAATCCCAAAGTGCCGGGAAGGCTGATCATGTTTTACTCCGCGGTGTCGGCGTCGGACCGCGTCGTCGCGGCGGTGGGCAAGGCGTGGGCGGATGCAGACGATCCTCTCATCTGGCACCAGGACGAGGCCAATCCCATATTCGGCCCCGGCAAAACCGGTTGGGATTCGAGTACGATCCGCATCGACACGGTCCTCTACATTCCGGAGGAGGACGCTTACTACATCTACTACTCGGGCACCGCGGGGACTGTGCAGGACCACATTGGTCTGGCCATCTGTCCGACCGGAGCCGACGGCTACACCGATGTGACGCCCGGGAACATCGTGCGCTACGGCGACGCGCCCGTGCTGGCTCCGGAACCCGCCGCGCCGTACCACGAAGACATGGCGTCCCAGTCCGCCGTCCTCCGCGAATGGAACACGGAAGCGAACCGCTGGGACTGGTACATGTACTACTCCTACCGCGGCAAGGACGGCGTCCTTCCCGGCATCCGCCTCGCCACGTCGCAGGACGGCAAGAGCTGGACTCGCCACTTCAACGAGAACGACCCCCGCGGGATGGGCCAGATCTTCGAATCCGTGCCGAACGCGTATTACGAGTGGCATCAGATCTTCAAAGTCGACAACACCTATGTCCTCTGCATCGAGGTCGGTGTCGAACACGGCGTTCGTTGGCGCCCGGCCTTGGCCGTCACCACCGACCCAATGACTGGCTGGACTCCGCTCGATGTGGACACCGTGCTGCAAACGAAGTGGGAGGGTCTCTACCGCGACGACACCATGTTCCACGTCGCCACGCCCGCCTTCTACGAGATCGGTGGCCAGTGGTACCTCTTCATCCAGGCCTGCGGCCGCCCCGCCAACGACAACTACATCGACGGCGGCTGGGAAATGTGGGGCGTCGAGTGCAACCGCAAGATCCCGACCATACCGGGCTGCGCGGATTTGTATATCCCCGGGCTGCCTTCACCGGCCACCGGCAAATAACGCGCCCGGCGCAGGGGACCAGAATGCTTGCCGCCACTCGTTGAGCAAAACAAACGCGAGGCGGAACACTTTCGAAATGTTCCGCCTCGCAAGTTCCAATTCTAGCTGTTGTGCCGCTCTACTGGTGCATGGTCCGGCGCAGGGCGATGACGCCCGCACCCAGGCATAGCGTCCCCAGCAAGACTAATCCGACGAGGCCCGAAGCCGGAACCGCGCCAACGTCGACCACGTCCAATACGGCGGCATTCGAGGTTACCGACGCCGGCGTCGGAGTAGCCGAATCGGTAACGACGCACGTGTACGATCCCGCATCGCTTAATTGAGCGTTGGTAATCGTATATGAGGCCGAATCCGTGCCTACGTCGGTCACTCCC
>JAHDWY010000372.1 GCA_023384315.1 Candidatus Hydrogenedentota bacterium
TGCTCTTGGAGCATCTGCACACGGTTATTCCGGTGCTGGAAGGCGCCAATGAGACTCGAAAACGGGTCAAAGGGAATGGCCACTTCAAAACCCTGCCGCCACTTGAGTTATAAGTTTCGGCACCCTATCGTGTTATCCCATTCTTTGAACGCGCGGAGGCCTGTTGATAGACTGATTGACGGGAGGCAAAACCGACGCTTCCCGGAGGTGCAAGATGAGCGAAACCACCGTACGAAGAGCCGCTGTCGCAGGCCAGTTCTATCCGGAAGACCCGGAAGCGCTTCGTCGTGTCACGCTGCACCATATTGAAAGTGCGGACGTGGAACCGGCGCCGGACATGGTAACGACCATCGTATCCCCTCATGCGGGATTCATGTATTCTGGACCCACGGCTGGCCACGCCTACGCCCGCGTTCGCGGAAAACAGCCGGGGCGCGTGGTGTTGCTCGGGTGTTCCCATCGATACTTTATCGAAACGGCATCCGTGTTTACGCGAGGATCCTTCGAGTGTCCGGCAGGGACTTTCCCAATTGACGAACTCTTCGCAGAGGAACTCGCCAAGGCCCTGGATTCCGAACCGGATGAACCGCACCGTCCCGAACATTCGCTGGAGGTCCAGCTGCCGTTTCTCGCATGTTCGGTTGGCGTCGTGCCCATTGTTCCGGTCTTGTTCGGAGGGCCCGTACGCGACTGGCACGCGCGCGTGGGCGAACGGCTTGCAATCATGCTCAATCGCGACGACCTCGTCGTCGCCTCGACGGATCTCTCGCACTACCTGTCCGAGCAAGAGGCGAACGCGATTGACAAGCGGTCCATTGAATCCGTGCTCTCCAAGGACTGGCAAGCTTTTGCGGAGGGTATCGAACGCCGATCCTGTTCCATGTGCGGCGCGGCGGCCGTAACGGCGGCGATGGTTTGCGCGTTGAACCGGCAGGCCGACGCATGGCGCATGCTGGACTATCGAACCAGCGCTGCCGCTTCGGGCGACTATTCACGCGTGGTTGGATACGCCGCGCTGTCCATGGAGCGCGCCGCATGACGGTCCAGGAAGTGTGTGACGCCGTAGAGCGGCTGGCCCCACCGGGATATGCCTACTCCTGGGACCGTGTGGGGCTCAGTTGCGGAAGCCCCCAGCAATCCGTGAAGGGCGCGGTCGTCGCCTTGACCGTCACGCGTGAGGTGCTGAACACCGCGCTGCGGTCCAAGGCCAATTTGATCGTGTCTCATCACCCGCTGATCTGGGAACCTTTGCGGACGTTGCGCACGGATGACTCGCACACGGCCCTGTGCCTGGACATCGCGCAAGCGGGCATCGCATGTTTCGCGGCCCACACCAATCTCGATGTGGTCCCCGGCGGCGTCAACACGGTCCTGGCGGAACGGCTGGGACTCACCGATCTCACTCCCCTCGTTGCCGTGCCGCAGGCGGAGCAAATAAAACTAGTTTGCTTCGTGCCAGAATCTCACTTGGCGGATGTGCGCGATGCGGTGTGCAACGCGGGAGCCGGCGTCATTGGCGAGTACACCCATTGCTCCTTCAGCGCGCCGGGCGTCGGCACGTTTCTCCCGGGCGAGAAGGCCCGGCCTTTTTCGGGGTTGAAGCACACGGTCAACGAGGAACCGGAACGGCGTTTTGAGGTGCTGGTTCCGAAAGCACGGCTGGGGGCGGTACTCGCGGCGTTGACGAAAGCGCATCCCTATGAGGAGCCGGCCTACGACGTCGTTCCGCTTGACGGTACAGATCGGTCGATTTCGCTCGGGCTACAAGGTATGCTCCGCCGGGAACTGACGTTAAACCGGTTCGCCTCGCATGTGCGGCAGACACTTGACGTCAGCCACGTCCGCGTTGTCGGCGAAGGCAATCGGCGAATTCGCCGCGTGGGAGTCCTCGGGGGCGCTGGAGGAAGCGAAGTTGGTTCCATACCGACAGAGGTGGATGTCGTCGTGACGGGGGATGTGGACTACCACGATGCATTGAACGCGCAGGACCGCAATTTGTGTGTTGTGGATGCGGGTCACGTGGGAACTGAGAAGTGGATTGTACCCGCGCTGGTACGATTCCTGGAAGCAGAATTTCCGAAACTGAAGGTTACGGGGTATGACGAACCGGATCCCTTTCGCGTCGTCACGAAGTAAACAGAAGGACCTTCTATGTCCGGACCATTGAATATCCTTTATGTCAGTTCCGAAGTGGTGCCCTTCGTGAAGACGGGCGGTTTGGCCGATGTATCGGAAGCGCTGCCGCGCGCGCTTCGCGCGCAAGTCCACGATGTACGCGTCGCCCTGCCTTGTTACGGGACCATTCCGGAGGCACTGAAAGGCGAACGGTCGGGCCCGTGCTCGGCGCGCGTGAACGGGGATACCCGCTTTGCCGCGTGGCGCACCTCGAAACTGCCGGATTCCGACATCCCGGTCTATCTCATCGAACACGACCAATATTTCTGGCGCGATCACCCCTACGGCGCGGGCAATATGGAGTATCCCGACAACCTGGAACGGTTCTGTTTCTTCTGTCTGGCCGTACTGGATTTCATCCCCCAGACGGGTTGGGTGCCCGACGTGATTCATTGTCACGACTGGCACACCGCTCCCATTCCCGCGTATATCAAGACCCGCTTCGTCGACCATCCATTCTGGGGCGGAATTCCCACCGTGTTCACCATCCACAACCTCGCGTACCAGGGGCGCTTCGCTTCGTCGCTGCTCCCGAAGACGGGTTTGGGCTGGGAACTTTTCTCGCCCAAGTACCTCGAGTTCTATGGCGATATCAACCTCATGAAAGGCGGCGTGATATTCGCGTCCAAGCTGAATACGGTCAGCAAAACCTATGCGAAGGAAATCCAGACCGACCTCGCGGGAAACGGCCTGGAAGGCGTGCTCCGAACACGCGCTACCGATCTGATTGGCATTCAGAACGGCGTCGACCTTGGCGTGTGGAACCCGGTGACCGATCGCCGCATCGCCGCGACATACAGCGCCGACGACCTGGCCGGCAAGACAGCGTGCAAACCCGCACTCCAGAAACTTGCTCAACTTCCCGTTCGCGAAGTCCCTGTTTATGGCGTGGTGTCGCGCCTCGTGTGGGACAAGGGCATCCCGTTGCTGGTATCCACCCTCGAACAAATGTTGAAGGAGGACATCCAACTCATCCTGCTGGGGTCCGGCGACGCGAGCTTCGAGGGAGCGCTGCGCAAGACCGCGCAGGCGTTTCCGGATAAACTGTCGGTGACGATTGGGTACGACGAAGATCTCGCACATCAGATCTATGCGGGCTGCGACTTCTACTTGATGCCATCGCGTACGGAGCCCTGTGGATTGAGCCAGATGTACAGCATGCTTTACGGGACGGTTCCCATCGTCCACCATACGGGAGGACTTGCGGACACGGTTACGGACGCAACGGCGAAGAATCTCTCCAACGACACGGCAACGGGGTTCGCATTCCGCACGTGGACCGATCGTGCGTTTCTGAACGCATTCAAACGGGCCCAGCGAACCTATCGCGAAGCGGAGACGTTGGCCAAGCTCCGCCGGAACGGAATGCGGCAAGACTTCTCGTGGAGCAGTTCCGCGAAGCAGTATGTGCAACTGTTCAGGGAGGCGATGGCCGCGCCGTGAGCAGCGAGTCGAGCGTGGTGCTGACAACGCGGTCTCCCGAGGAGACGGAGCGGCTGGGAGAAGCGCTGGCGCGCCTCATGCCGACTGGCGGGACGGTCGCGCTACGGGGTGAACTGGCTTCGGGAAAGACCTGTTTCGTCCGCGGCATGGCCCGTGCGGTTGCCGGCGATCCTTCCATTCACAGCCCCACGTTCACGTTAATCAATGAGTACGGGTCGGCGCGCAAACTCTTTCACCTGGACCTGTATCGTCTGGGGTCTATAGACGAGGTTGCCGAACTCGGCGTGGAAGAGTTGTTTGACAGCGCCAGCATCTGCGCCGTGGAATGGGCGGAACGCGCGGAGCTTCTATTGCCGGCTAAACGCGTAGATGTACATTTCGACCATGCGGGAGAGGATCGGCGGACGATTGAAATCGGCGACCGTGGAATGCTTGCCCCGGGCTGGCGCGAGACCATCCGCGATTTACAGGTTTAGCGCGCGCAGTTCGGTCATGAGTTCGCGAATCGTCTGGTAGCGGTCTTCCGGCTTCTTGGCAATCGCTTTCGTCACAATCGCGTCCAGTTCCGGGGAAACTCCTTCGACGGTCTGGCCGGGGGGCGGCGGCATCTCGTTGAGCTGCCGTTCCAGCACGTTCTCGCCGACAAACGCCGTATCGCCGGTAAGGCATTCGTGGAGGACCAATCCGAGGGAGTATACGTCGCTCCGCGCGTCAGCGTCCTTGCCCAGCACTTGCTCCGGCGACATGTAACTCGGCGTCCCCATCACCACGCCCGTTCGGGTCATGCGGGAATCCTCCGCCTTGGCAAGCCCGAAGTCGGTCAACTTTACGAGACCGCCTTTGGCGATGAGAATGTTGTCCGGCTTAATGTCCCGGTGAACGATCCCAGCCTCGTGTATGGCCGCCAGCGCACTGCAAGCCTGCACGATGACATTTGCCGCTTCCTTGGGTTTCAGTTTGCCGCGCTGGCTGAGGTACTTGTGCAGGCTGGGCCCGTCGATGTACTCCATGGCGATGTATGCCTTGCCCACGCTCGCGCTGATGTCGTAGATGCTAATGATGTTCGGGTGGGCGATCTTTGCCGCCGTGCGCGCTTCCCGCACAAACCGTTCGCGGTACTCTTCGGAACTGTCTATCAGACTGCCGAGAAACTTCAACGCGACGGGTCGATCAAGTTGACTGTCGCGCGCGAGATACACAACCCCCATACCGCCGCGCCCCAACTCCCGTTCGAGGGTATAGCGCCCGCCCAGGGTGGACTCAACGGATTCCATGACGCGTGTGGCGGCGGCCGATCCCTCCACGCCCACGGTCGGAGCGCTGGTCGACATGCCGCCGGGACCGGCGGGGTGGTGGGACGCGTGAGCGCTCATCGAGATTCGGGAAGAGATATTCGAGATGCGGTCCGACACGTCGCGGAATCCCACGTTGACGGTGCGTATCTTGTAGAGGATTTCTCGTGACTCATCCAGCTTGCCAAGCTGTTCGTAGGCGAGGGCGAGCATGTAGAAATAGTCCACATTCTGGGAATCGACGCGCTTGCCCGTGAGGTGGTTGTCCAACGCGGCGGCGCAGTGGGCGTAATCGCGCAGCTCGTAGAAACTACGCCCAAGCAAGGCGCGCGACTGATCGAAGTTCGGATGGTTATCCGGGACCCGCTGCAGCACCTTGATCGCCTGCTCGAAGCGCGCCGCGTGTGCGT
>JAHDWY010000373.1:0-3911 GCA_023384315.1 Candidatus Hydrogenedentota bacterium
CGTGCAAGCGCTCCACACAATCGCCGGGCGCGTACTGTTTCCCATCTACTCGCGGCTCGCGGAATCCAGCGCGGAACGGCTTCAGCGCCAAGTCTATCGGATGCGTACGGTGTTGATGGTGCTGAGCGTTCCTCCGGTTTGCATCTTCGCCGTGTTTGGGAAAGAAATCGTGTGGTTCCTGTATCCTGTCAGTTTTCACGATGCCGGATGGATACTGGAGATTCTTGCGGCGGGCTCTGTCGCATCGGTAATTGGGAGCACCATCGGCCCGCTGCTGCTTGCGGTGGGCGACTCATTTCGTTTCATGACGCTCATGGCGATTCGCACCGTGGTGTTGCTCGCCTGTATGGCGGCCGGAGGGTGGTACTTCGGCACCGTGGGGCTTGTCGTCGGCGTGGCACTTCCCGACTTGCTCTTGTATCCGGTGCTTGTGTTGCTGGTTCGTAAGTACGGCGTTTGGCACCCCAAACTGGATCTCACCGGATTCGCGGTAGCCTACAGTTTGATTGGCATAGGATGGAGTCTATGGCACTAGCAGAGAATCCGCCGGCGATCAGTGTGCTCATGCCGGTTTACAACAACGATCGGCATTTACGAGTCGCGGTGGAGAGTATTCTCAATCAGACATTCACGGACTTCGAGTTCATCATCATTAATGACGGCTCGACGGACGGATCGAGCATTACATTGAACGGGCTCGCAAAAGAGGATTCTCGCATCCGATTGTACGAGCGCCCGAACACCGGCTACTGCCGGGCACTGAATGAGGGACTCGGCTACGCGCGTGGCGAGTTCATTGCCCGGATGGACGCCGACGACATCGCCGTGCCCGATCGTTTCGAACGGCAGATCGCGTTTCTCCGCGGTCACCCCGAGTGTGTTGCGTTGGGCGGCCGGGTGCTGCTCATAGACGACGATGACGATCCCATCCGGGAGATGTGCCACGAGCAAAGCCACGAAGACATCGATAAGGCACATATGGAGGGGAAAGGCGGGACGATCATCCACCCCGCTATGATGGCTCGCAGCGCTGCGATCGAAGCGATCAACGGCTACGACGAGAGCTTCAGTTTTGCGGAGGATCTCGACTTCTTCCTGCGCCTGGCCGAGTACGGAAAGGTCGCGAACCTTCCGGACATTGTCCTCCACTACCGCCAGCATCTCTCCAGTATCGGGTACTCCAAGTCGGAGATTCAGCAGCGGTCGGCCATCGATGCGCTCCGCGCCGCCTATGAGCGGCGAGGCCTCCCATTCCCGGCCGAGTACGAGAGTCTGACTCCCGTCAAGACGACCGAGTCCGATGTGCATCGCAAATGGGTCTGGTGGGCCTTGGGCGATGGCCATGTGCGAACGGCCCGAAAACACGCGCGCGTCGCATTGCTTCGCGATCCCTTGAATCTCGAGTCCTGGCGGGCGGCGGTTTGTGCCCTGCGAGGGCATTAAACGTGAATCCCTTGCGCGTCACTTTCGTGTGTCCTCCTCCGGGGCTTTCCGGAGGAATCCGCGTAATTGCGGTTTATGCCAAGCGCCTCGCGCGGCGAGGCCATGCAGTAACGATCGTTCATCCTCCGAACCCGCAGCCGACCTTCCGCGACAAATTGCGCGGGGTGGTTCGTGGCACCGGAATCCCACAAGTACCGCGCCTGAATGAATCGCATTTCGACGAATTAACTGTTTCGAGGCGTGTCCTGAAGCGGTGGAGACCCGTCGAGGACCTTGACGTTCCGGATGGCGATGTCGTGGTTGCGACTTGGTGGGAAACGGCGGAGTGGGTCGCCTCGCTATCCCCGACGAAAGGTGCAAAGGCCTACTTTATACAGCACTACGAAACACACAGCGGCCAGCCCGTCGATCGCGTGGAACAAACGTGGCGATTGCCCATGCATAAAATTGTGGTCGCCAAATGGCTTGCCCATATTGCAGCGAACCAATTCGATGATTCCAATGTGTCGACGGTTCCTAATAGCGTCGATCTCGACGTTTTCCACGCCGAACCGCGGGGAAAGCAGCCGGTACCAACCGTGGGGTACATGTACGCCGTCGATCGATGGAAGGGCGCCGATATCGCAGCGGAGGCCGTGCGCCTTGCCCGCGCGGAGGTTCCAGAAGTGCGAACGGTGGCATTTGGCATGCGCAAACCCATTCCCGAGATTCCCCTCGCGCCTGACGCGGCCTATCGCGTGCTTCCAGCTCAGAACGAAATTCCGGGTATCTACGCCCAGTGCGACGCATGGCTTTTCGCCAGCCGTACGGAAGGGTTTGGACTCCCGATCCTGGAGGCTATGGCATGCCGCACGCCGGTGATCGCCACGCCGGCCGGTGCTGCGCCCGAACTCGTGGGCGACGGCGGGGGAATCCTCGTGCAACCGGAAGACCCCCAAAGCATGGCCGATGCTGTCGTAAACGTGACCCGGATGGCGGACCTGGAATGGCGCGAGTTGTCGCGCCGTGCACTTGCCACCGCTACCCGCTACACTTGGGATGACGCAACGGACGCTTTTGAGCAGGCCTTGTTGCGCGCAATGAGCCGAACGGAGTAGGGATTCGATGGAAGGAACATTATTGGTCGCCATCACGCTGTTCGGCTGGCCCTTTGTGTTGGCGTCCTTGTACCTCATGCTCCCCGCGCAGCGTGCCGCGATCGTTGCCTTTCTCTTTGCGTGGCTCTTCTTGCCTGTTGCGGAATATGAATTTCAGGGGATTCCCGAATACAACAAGATGACAGCAACGTGCCTGGGCGCGTTCCTGGCGACGTTGATGTTCGACCCAACCCGGCTTGTCAGCTACCGGCCCCGGTGGGTCGACTTGTCCTGCCTCATCCTGTGTTTTTGTCCCGTCGCATCGTCGCTAACCAATGGATTAGGTTTGTACGACGGCCTCTCCGAAAGCCTGCGCGTGATCATTCAATGGGGATTTCCCTACTTCCTCGGCCGGATCTACTTTAACGATTTGCGGGGCATGCGCGAACTCGCCATCGGCGTGTTCATCGCCGGAATCATCTATGTCCCCTTATGCTGGATTGAACGGCTACCATCAGCATGGCTTTGTACAAACGATTCGATACGGCGGCTACCGGCCCATGGTGTTTCTCGAGCACGGGCTTATGGTCGGCATGTGGATGACGACCGCGTCGCTGGCGGGGGTCGCGTTGTGGGTGACGGGCAGCCTGCGGTCATTTCGAGGCGTGCCCATTAGTGTTTTGGTCGGTCTCGTGGTCGTCACGGCAATCCTCTGCAAATCGACGGCCGCCGCTTTGCTTCTGGTGATGGGGCTCGGCGTCATGGCGGCGACCCGCTACTTGCGCAACGCGATCCCGATTATCGCCCTCACCTCGGTTTACGTCGTTTATGTCGCATTACGGGTCAGCGGCGCATGGTCGGGGTGGGAACTGGTCGACGCAACAACGAACGTCTTTGGGCCAGACCGCGGCGCATCAATCGAAGTGCGGGTTACCAATGAAAACGCGCTCGTGGGCCGGGCGTCGCAGCGGGCTCTCTTCGGTTGGGGCGGATGGGGCCGCTCCCGAATCACCGACGCCATGGGGAACGACATCAGCATCACGGACAGCCAATGGGTGATTCGATATGGTGTGACCGGGCTGCTCGGGCTCGCCGCCGCCGCGGCAACGGTGATCATCCCAATATTCCTAGTGCCCTGGCGCATACCCCCCCGCCTGTGGTTTCACCCGATGGTGGTGGCGGTGCCGACACTTGCATTGGTTCTCGCGCTTTGGATGATCGACAATGCCGTAAACAATATGTTCAATCCCATCTACGTTCTCATCGCAGGAGGGTTGGCAGGGCAGGGCGCCGTGACGGAAAACCTGTTGACGTTCAGCCGGCGGCAGGGAGGGAGCGGCGATCCGGCTCGCACGCGCCCACGCATACCGGGCGGCAGAACGAGAACCCGGG
>JAHDWY010000373.1:3921-5317 GCA_023384315.1 Candidatus Hydrogenedentota bacterium
CGGGTTCGCTGACGGACTGCCGCCTCTACCCAACACGTTTGACTGCAACTTCGAAGATCTTCCCCCGCCGCGTGCGCCGGATTGAGAACTCGAGCCCATTCGTTTCGTAAACTTCGTTTGGCGCCGGGAGCCGGCCCATCTGCTCGATCAACCACGACGAGGTGCTCCCATGAGCGTTCGGTAGTTTTAATCCCATGGTCTTCTGCAACATGCCGACAGGGTACCCGCCACCGACCATCCAGGTTCCTCCGCTGAGGGCGTGACACATTCGCGGCAAGCGGTCGAACTCATCCTCCAATTCACCCACAAGCTCCTCGACCAGGTCCTCCATGGTCACAAGCCCCAACGTCTTGCCATCCAAACTGCGGACCACGGCCATATGCACGTGCTCTTCGACAAAGGCCTTCAGCAGCTCGACCGAAGAGGTTTCCGGCGCTACGAAACGAACCGGCCGGATGATGCCGCGCAGGCTGGGGTCCTCGGGATTCGTTCGCGCCCGATAGATCATCTCCTTGAAGTTGACGTACCCCAGAACGTTGTCCTGGTTATCCGACTCGATGATGGGGAATCGCGTGTGCGGGTCGAAATGGGCCGTCAGAATTGCATCGGTCATGGTTTGTTTGGTCGAAATGAACGTGATCTGTTCAACCGGAATCATGACATCGCCTACGGGGGTATCAGACATATTCACCGCCCGCTTGATGATGTTCTCTTCATAGGGACCAATCAGGTCGGACAGGCGCGCCATACCGGTCAAGGCGATCATCTCCTCGAGTGTTCCGCCGTGCCGTTCGCCCCCGGTCTTCCGGCCCTCGAATGGCCGGTTGATCAAGCGAACGAGGAAGATGGCCGGTGTCATCAGCTTCACGGTCCACGCCAGCGGTTGTCCAATAACCGGGGCCAGACGTACGTTGTAGCGTACTCCCAACGTCTTGGGCAGAATCTCCGTAAACTGGAGAATGGCAAATGAGAGGATGATGGAAAAAGCGGCGAGCCATTGGGTTCCGAAAAGCCGTTCGAACTCGGCGCCGGCCACCGTGGCGCCGATGGTATGGGCCAGGGTATTGACGATGAGGATCACCGCGATGGGCCGCTGAATCTCAGACTTGTGCCGTTGCCAGGCGCGGGCTGCTACAGGGTGCCGCTTGGCCAGTTCCGCGACCTGAACCGGCGTAATGCTCAGTAGCGTCGCCTCCAGCAGCGAGCACACGGCCGATAGAAGTAACGCGATGGTAATGCTTAGAACTAGGAGCGTCATGAATGTCCTTTCCAGGTATTCCGCTAAAAAAATGCCGCTTCAACCCAGTAAGGGTTAGGGTTTATGGCAATCAACTTTGTTTTGAAAAGTACTTGACAATCAACTTGGCCTGCGGTACAGTGACGCTATGAACGCTAC
>JAHDWY010000374.1 GCA_023384315.1 Candidatus Hydrogenedentota bacterium
ATTTCGAATTTTCCGGCGGCTAAGCCGCGTTTGGGGGCGGCAATAAATACTTGACAAGAAATGATATTAGTGCTAGCCTGATTAAGGTAGGGGCGTGACTCGTCTACGCAACAGAAGGAGGATCCATCAATGATCTGCAATTTCCTGCAATACCTGGCCTTCGATCTGAATCTGATCGATGTCCCTGTCCTCGGTTTTCTTATCGAGGGTCTCCTGGGTCTCTTCGGCTGCACCGTCGGCTAGCGGAACACCGGTCCCAGTCGGGTGTATTTAACGTGATGTCCGGGTTCGCGGCGGCAAAGGGCAGCCGTGAGGAAAGGGGAAAGTATGTTTATCTGTCAACTCGTGCCGTTCTTGGATCGCCTGTTCGCCTTGCTTGGCCTGTACAACATACCGGGACTGGAAGCCACACTGGTAGGTTTTCTCGAAGCGCTGTACGATTCTGCCGGCTGTAACGACGAATAAGCGGTAACGCATCCTGTCCCACCAGCAAATTGACCACTCCCGCTGCGCTGGCCCCCCTTATTCCGGGGGACTCATCGTGGGCGGTCCCGGCTGCCCAAGTTCATCGTGGAGCGAACGAATCCTCTCCGCCTTTTCGGGGTCAATGCGTTTGACCTGATTCGATTGAGATTCTGCGGTGAACACATAGGCGTAGACGCCTGCGGCGATCAGCAGCAGGAGAAGGGCCAGTACGAGTAGCTTCTTCGCGCGTTTCAACCGCGGACCTCGTCTACTCGAAACCGCTGTAGAACCAGAGGTTCACATCGAGCAGAGACGCGCCACGATAAAACCCACCCTGGGGCGATTCCGAAGGCACGGAAAAGACCGGGCAACGGTCCGGGAACCGCAGGTACTCCACGTGCCCGTCCATGAACAGCACGTTACCGCCGCCGGGAATGTGATTGAAGACGCTGAGAACCGCGTCGGGTTCGGCGGCGGTCCGTGAACTCCACGCGTCAAACATGACCGGCACAGTACTTTGTGCGATGCTCGACTGAGCCGGATTGTTGATATCCGTGATGAAGAAACGTTCCACACCCTCTTTAAGGCGCGGATAACTCGTGGGGATATCGGACCAGTCGTCGTCGGCCAGCCACAGATCGTAGCCGTACCACCCGGACACGATGGACTCGGGAAGATCGACCATGTTGGCCCCGTCGATGTGCGTTTCCGCGCCAAACCCTTCGCAGCCGTAAGCGTCCAGCGTTCCTGGCGCGAAGGAAGCCGACGTCGTCTGGCCCACCTGAAAATCCCAGGCCAAATCCCAGGTGCCGTATGAAATGCAGGTCTGCACGACATGTTGCTGGCTTGCGGTTCGCAATGCGTATGCTAAATACGTATAGGAAACCGGCACGGATAGCTTGACGTGTAAGCAGGCCTTTCCGGCATCTGAGCCGTCCTGTAGCGCCCCTACCCGCGCGATCGCCGCTGCGAAGTCCAGATCGCCAATGATACCGCCACTGGGCCAGTTTCCCGGCAATACCGCGCCGACCTTACTGCGCGAATCCGAGGGACAAACCGCGAGGTTCGGATCGGTCCAATAGTCCGGATACAAGAACTCGCTTGCCACGCCATGCACGGGCCAAATGACACCGTCGCCGCGGACGGGATGTGTGATCGTTCCCGGAGGGAAGAGTTCCCCGGCCGATTCCGAGGCGTACATCTTGTGGATGAGACCCCATTGCTTCAGATTGCTCTGGCAGGAAGCGCGGCGGGCGGCCTCTCGTGCTCGTGCTAACGCGGGCAACAGGATGGCGGCGAGAATACCAATAATCGCGATCACGACCAACAGTTCAACGAGCGTAAAACCGGAATCTCTGCCCGCTCGAAGTCCTCGTCTTGCATGTGTGGAGTACATGACTCTCCTCTTCGTCCTGCATCGACCACACGAAAACACGGTCGACACGCCACTACCTTCCTGTTTGGTTGGAACTCGTCGTCCGGGTTAGTTACAGGTGAGAACGGTTCGGAGCTACGACATTCAGGTCTCGCACCGAATTGCGTTCAATCAGTCGATGTTCGACGACCTTTTCGATCGGGTGCTCTGAACGCCCTGCCTCGCCGTGAATGATTTGGAGCAACAATTCTGCCGACATACGTCCAATCTCGCGCGGGAACACGGAAAGTGTCGTCAACGGCGGCCCCATGACTTCTCCCATTTCGATCCCGTCAAATCCGACGATGCTGATATCGTCCGGAATCCGCAGCTCCAGCTCATGGGCCGCGCGATAGCAACCAATAGCCACCATGTCGTTGCAGCAGATCAGCGCAGTTGGACGGTACGATTCATTAGTGAGCACTCGCAGCGCGGCGTGGTATCCGTCTGAAGGTGTGTCCCCGCCCCGGACAATCATGTTGTCCTGGAATGGTATTTCATGCTCCACAAGGCTTTCCATCATACCGATGGTCCGCTCTTTCGACGTCGCCGAGCGGACCGGACCCGTCAGGAACGCGATCTTGCGATGCCCCTTTTCAACAAGATAGTTGGTGGCATCGCGATTCGCCTTTCGATTGTCAAACCGCACGGTGTGGGTGGGCAGGCCCGGCGCCTCCATGATAGTCACCAAAGGCCGGCGCATCCGCTGGAGCCAGCGTAAATGATCCTGGTACTGCTCGACTTCGCCTGCGGATACAATGTACCCCCGCAAGTCGTAGGTTTTCTGGGCGCCGAATGCTTCGATACCCTCTTCGGGCCTGTCTTCGGTTCCGTGGTAGAGCATTCGCTGGAACCCTTCCGCACGCAATACGTTATGGATTCCGGAAACCACCTCCGTGTAGAACGGATTGTTGATGCTGCCTACGACGACGCCAACCGTTTTGGACACTTCACTCAGGAGCGACTTCTGGACGAGTCCGTTGGCATACCCGTGCTCTCGGATCGCTTCCCAAACCCGCTCGCGCGTTCGGGGGCTTACGCCGGGCTTCCCCTTGACTACCGCGAATACGGTCGTGCGCGAGACCCCGCTCAGCTTCGCGATATCTTCTGCTGTCAAGCCACGTCGACGACCCATAGTTGTGCGGAGTTCCTTTAGTTAAGTCCAATTCGTACTCAAGGTAAACTTGTTTTCTCCCTGTGTCAACAAAAGAATTCGATTCCCATCTCGAGTCAGCGCGTATCTTGAACCGCCGTAACGACTTGTCGCCTACGAACACAAGTGATTCGCTGCCGGGGGCGTTCAAAACGTTCAATTCCGGCGTTGCGCCGGCCGCGGTTCACCCACTCGGACCCCAGTGGGTTTGACCACAGGTCAGCCTTTGTTACTATGCGGCAACCGCAGATGAACCGGCCAATCAGAGCGTGGGTGCCTCCCAGCGCCGCACGCAATCGGCGAAGGAGCAGGTCCATGGAAACAGGCATCAGTCGAAGGAGGTTTCTGGGTATCTCGGCATCGGCCCTTGGCGCGTCCATCGCGGCGGGTGCGCCCCAAGCCTCGGCGCAGGCGGGGAGGCGCCCGAACTTCATCGTTATCTTCACCGACGACATGGGATACGGCGATCTCGGGTGTTACGGGCATCCCACGATCCGGACGCCCCATCTCGATCAGATGGCCCGCGATGGGTTGCGTATGACTTCGTTCTACGTGGCTGCTGCCGTTTGTTCGCCGTCGCGGGCGGCGTTACTCACCGGCCGCTATCCGGTTCGTTGCGGGATGCCCGGCAACACGGGCCCCGGAAGCGACAAGCACCTGCCTGAATCCGAGATCACCATCGCCCAGGCGCTGCGAGACGGGGGCTACCGGACAATGGCCATAGGGAAATGGCATCTCGGCCACCAGCGCCCGGAACTATTGCCCACGGGACGCGGTTTCGACCATTGGTTCGGTCTGCCGTACAGCAACGATATGCGACAGCCATGGGTCCAGACGGACGTACCGCTGCAGCTTTACCGCGATACGGAGCCGATCGAGAATCCCGTCGATCAGGACACATTGACCGAACGCTACACCGAAGAAGCGGTGCGCTTCATAGAAGTTGGGGGCGACGAACCGTTCTTCCTCTACCTCGCCCATAGCATGCCCCACTTGCCCGTGCGGACATCGGACCGATTCCGCGGCACTTCGGACGCGGGCCTCTATGGCGATGTGATCGAGACCATAGACTGGAGCGTCGGCCGCATTCGGGAGACCCTGCGCGTGAAAGGGATCGAAGACAACACGCTCATTCTCTTTACCAGCGACAACGGCCCCTGGCTCAATCTTCCGGACCGCATGCTCCAGGATGGCAACGAGTGGTGGCACACAGGATCGCCGGGACCATTGCGCGGGGCCAAAGGCACTACCTATGAGGGAGGCTTTCGCGTCCCCATGATTGCGTGCTGGCCCGGCGTGATTCCGGCCGGTTCCGAATCCCACGACGTGGCATCGACCATGGATTTCCTGCCCACGCTGCTCACGGCCGCCGGAGCGGACTTGCCCGTGGATCGTACACTTGACGGGGTCGATATCATGCCGCTCCTTAAAGGGGAAGCGGAAGTCCCGCACGAGTATTTCTACTACTTCCTCGGTTCCAACCTTCAAGGGGTCAGAAATGGGGACTGGAAATACCGCAAGGAGAACGAATCCGCAGAGGCCGAACTGTACCATCTGGGTCGCGACCCCGGCGAGCGGTACAACGTGGCCAGTCAGGAACCGGACGTTACACAGGCCCTCGCCGAACAGATGCGTGTCTTTGGTGAGGCAGTAACGCGACCTTGATTCGCGACGTTGGAAATAACTCAGCTCTCCGGGCTTTCCTCTCCGACCGGTTCCGTCGTGATGTGCCAACTGAACAGGCGATCATCCAGGAAGTAGAGCATCAAAACGGCGCCATCTTCGAGGTCACAGCCATAGCGGGATATCTCGCCTTCGGAAGTCAATTCGCTATCGAGATGCTGCCATTCCACCGGTACGCGCTGTCGCGCTTCGTCGATTGTCAGGCCCTTGCGAAGGTCATACGCTCCGGCCAACCTGCGCCGCGCCGCATACCATTGGGCGGTCTCCGCTACCGCCGAAATTGCGTACCGTAGAATAAACAGGCCGGCCAGGAACGCCGCCAGATAGATAATCCCCTTCAAGAGAGTCATCGCGTTGACCCGGATTTGGCGCGAATGTGCAATGAGTTTCGCGTACCGGTTGATTCGTAATAAACTGCGGAACAGGGTTTATACTGGGATAGGGACACTGGGGGCGAAACCAACAATGGGAGACTGACCATGGGTTTCATCATTCTGCTCCTCAACACGATTGGCGGCATCCTTGACTTCCTCTTCTATGGAGAAGATGCCATACTGCCCGGACCCCGACGCCGGGTACCAATGATCATCCTCTAG
>JAHDWY010000375.1 GCA_023384315.1 Candidatus Hydrogenedentota bacterium
CCAACCGAGGGATTGCGCCGCGCGCACCCAACTCTGGTCGAAGAAGTACTGCGTTTCGAGGACCAGCATGCGCGTCGGTCCCGCGAACTTGGGATAGTTCAGGATGGCGCGCATGCCTTCGGTGATGGTGAGCCGTTTGTCCATGCCTTTGCCGCGATCGCCGGCCAATTCCCTGTTCTACGCCAAACGTAGGGATCAAGAAACGCCGAGAGACGTTATAGAACCCCCCAACTAAGCGCCAGAGCCGCCAGGCTCAAACAGATGAAGAAGCCGCACATATCGGTAATGGTTGTAAGGATTGGGGCTGCGGCCAGGGCTGGATCGATGCCCATGCCTCTGATCGCGAGGGGCAGAACCGCCCCAACGCTGGTTCCGATCATCGTATTCGCGAACAGTGTAAAGGCCGCAATGGCCGCGAGGTAGAAGTGCCCTTTCCATATCATGCCGATTCCAAGTATCATGGCCCCAAGCACGATACCGTTGAATAACGCGACCGAAGCTTCTTGCCACCAGACACGCAGAAAATCCCGAGGCTTGACGAGCCCGAGGGACAGTTCCCGGATGCTCACGGCGACCGCCTGACTGCCCGCGCACCCGCTCATATCGGAAATGACGGGTAGAAACACCGCCAGCGCAATAACCTGGGCAAGCGTCGATTCATACAGCGCAATGACACTCGCGGCCATGATATTGAGGAACACGTTTGGGGTCAGAAACGATAGCCGGCGAAACGCGCGCGAAACCATCGGCATGCTGCGGAGTTCTTCGCCGCCCACGATACCGCCGAAGCGCAAGAAGGTCCGTTCCGCAACTTCGCCATGGGCCTCTTCCACGTCGGCCCGTTCGACGACGCCGACGAGCTTGCCAAAGTTATCGACCACGGGTACGCCGAAGAACATGTGCCGGTCGAAAACCTGTTCGAGTTCTACCAGCGTGGCATCGACGCTGACACTGATGGGGTTCAGGATCTGGATCTTCGCCAGAGGCGTGCTGCCGGGCGACAGGACGAGATCGCGCAGGCGGACCACGCCCACAAGATTCCCCTTGTCGGACACGACATAGACATATTGCACACCGTAGTCGGAATACGTCTCGGCATTTTCGCGGAGATCGTTAAGGACGTCGTGAACGCGGAGGGACTCGTTGTACGCGAGGTACTCCGTGATCATGAGACCACCCGCGGTGTCGGACGGGTAGACCAGAAGCGCCCGCGCGTCTTGCGCTTCTTCCGGGCTCATCTGAAGCAAAATGGCTTCCAGGTCGCCGTGGTCGAGTTCGCTCAGCACGTCCGCGCGGATGTCGCTGTCCATCTCGTCCATGATGGCGGCGGCTTGGGGAACGGGAAGATCCTCGATGAGGTCGGCGCCGACGGCTTCATGGAGTTCTTCGATGACGTCGGCCGCGTCTTCGGGATCGAGGAGCGTCAACACGGCGGATTGGTCGTCTTCGCTCAGCCGCGACATGGCGCGCGCGAGTTCCGAGGGCGACAACTGGGCGAGGTAGGCCGTCAGGCCCGGACTATCCTGCCGTTCGACGAGTTCCTCGATCTGTTCCCATGTCTCGATGTTTGGCTGATCCGTCATGAATATTGCTCCGCATAG
Organism: Candidatus Hydrogenedentota bacterium; assembly: GCA_023384315.1. GTDB lineage: Bacteria > Hydrogenedentota > Hydrogenedentia > Hydrogenedentales > SLHB01 > JAHDWY01. Next base: position 1,602 of record JAHDWY010000375.1, read on the forward strand.
GGATTCAGAGACACACAGGGGGCACGCGAGGCCGACCGAACCCCACGCGATGAAGAGTGTAGCAAACGGGCAGGGACGGTTTCGAGGCGTATGCGCGTTTGTATGCGCGATTGATAGCCGAACCCGGGATTTGCCTGAAGAACATCCCCCTTGCCCCCTTCAAAGGGGGGAACGCCGCAACGCCTTGCGTTGCTGCCCTAGCCATCCGAGGCCTTCGAGACGCGTACGAAATTCTGCGTTGTCTGAGTAATGCGTCTCAGGAGATTCCCCCTTTGAAGGGGGATGTTCTTCAGTCCGTATGTCGTGCCGCAGTGCTCATCTGATTGATGCTCGCGGCATCTCATACTCGCCGGGTTGAACGGTGGCGTGGGTTTGTCTCCGTTGATTGAAAATGGAAGGCGGGTCGCGGCTGGCCTATAATTGGCGGTGGGAGTTTGACTGAATCTACGCTGCATTGTAAGGAGTCCTGGCGATGAGCCTGAATCTTGCCCATTTTTTGGAGATGTCCGCGGAAACGGTGCCGGACCGAACCGCGGTAATTTTGGACGAGTACCGGTTTACGTACGCGGAAGTAAACGCCTTCGCGAAACGGGTCGCGAACGTGCTGGTGGACAAGGGCATCGAGAAGGGCGACAAAGTCGCCATCATGATCCCGAATACGCCCCACTTTCCGATGGTCTATTACGGCATTCTCAATGCCGGCGCAACGGTGGTTCCGGTAAACGTGCTGCTGAAGGCGCACGAAATCCAATACTACTTGGAGGATTCAGACGCGAAGGTGTTTGTCGTGTGGCGCGGGTTCTACGACGAGGCCGTCCGGGCGTTCGATGAGACGGATACCTGCCATCATCTCCTCGTGGTCAGCACGGCGGAGGACGTGGAGTCGCCGCCGGAAGGGGAAATGCTGATGCCGCTGCTGCTGGGCGCGTCGCACGAATTTGATCTCATTGAGACCATGCCGGACGACACCGCGGTCATTCTCTATACGAGTGGTACGACGGGACACCCGAAAGGCGCGGAACTTACCCATTTCAATATGTTCTTCAACGCGTATTATACGAAGGAGAAGATCATTCAGTCTGGGGGCGAAGATGTAATCCTCGCCGTACTGCCTCTGTTCCACTCCTTCGGACAGACCTGCATCCTGAACGCGGGTCTCATGGCCGGGTCGACGATTACGATGGTCCCACAGTTCGACACGGAGCGGGTCCTTAAGGTGATCGAGCGCGACCGCGTGACCGTCATTGCCCTCGTGCCCACCATGTACGCCTTCCTGCTCAACGCCGCGGACCAGCACTCCTGCGATCTGTCGTCCCTCCGGATGGCAGTGTCCGGCGCCTCGTCGTTGCCGGTGGAGATTATCAACCGGTTCAAGGAACGCTTCGGCGTACAGATCCTGGAGGGCTACGGACTGAGCGAGACGAGCCCGGTGGCGTCGTTCAACGTAACGGACCGGCCCTGCAAGCCCGGGTCCATTGGCTTGCCCATCTGGGGTTGCGAGATGCGGATCATGCGGGAGGATGGGTCCTTTGCGGTTGCGGAGGAAGTCGGCGAGATCGTTATCCGCGGACACAACGTGATGAAGGCGTACTACAAGAAGCCGGTCGCCACGGCGGAAACCATCATCAACGGCTGGCTCCATACGGGCGACTTGGGCAAGTTCGACGCGGACGGGTATTTCTACATCGTGGATCGCATCAAAGACATTATCATCCGCGGCGGTATGAACATCTATCCGCGCGAAGTCGAGGAAGTGCTCCACGGCCATCCCGCCGTGCTCGAAGTCGCCGTTGTCGGCATCCCGGATACGCTGCGCGGCGAAGAGGTGAAAGCGTATATCGCCCTACGCGACGGCCACCCTGCATCCGAGGCCGAGTTGCAGGAGTACTGCGTCGAGCGCCTCGCAAAGTATAAATGTCCGAAGGAAGTCGAGATCCTGGCCAGCCTCCCCAAAGGGCCGACGGGGAAGCTGCTGAAGCGGGAGTTGCGGGGGCTTGCCGCGAAGTAGGGGTTGCTCGCAATGGCCCGAACTTGGCAATACCTTCGCATTGGAGACGTGGGCAGAATGCCTTACGGATCTCGAACTGGTGGGTAAGATGCCAAGAACTCGGGACGGTATGCGCTATACGCGCCACTGGGTTGCACGGCAAAGGCATGGATTTGATATACTTGAGGGGTCGGTGCAAGTGTGCGTGGGGCAGGGCGTGCCGGTGGGCACGCAGGGCGTTTGCAGGGCCGTACCCCAGGTGCATCGGATTCCCGGGCGAGATGCGTTTCGCCTGCGCAACGGTTGACGGTTTACCGCGTTACGAAGAGAGGTTTCTCATCTGATGATGTCGAATAATGGCGAGCACATCGCCCCTCAGGATTATCTGAATACGCCCATCCTGGACACGATCAATTCGCCCCGGGACTTGAAGACCCTCAAGGTGGAGCAATTGAAAACGCTGGCGGAGGAAATCCGCCACAAGATCATCGCCACGGCGTCGGTCAACGGCGGGCACCTGGCGCCGCACCTGGGCGTGGTGGATCTGACGCTGGCGCTCCATTACGTCTTCGACACGGAAGACGACATGCTGGTGTGGGACGTGGGGCATCAGTGCTACGCCCACAAGCTTGTCACGGGGCGGCGGGACATGCTGCCCACCATCCGCAAGAAGGGCGGCCTGAGCGGGTACCCCAAGCGCAGCGAGAGTCCCTACGACGTGTTCGGCGTGGGCCATAGCTCGACGTCCATCTCGGCGGGGCTGGGCATGGCGGTGGCGCGGTCACTAACGCAGCGGGGCGGCCGGGCGATCGCGGTCATTGGCGACGGCGCGATGACGGCCGGCATGGCCTTCGAGGCGCTGAGCCATGCGGGGCACCTGGGCACGGATCTCATCGTCATTCTCAACGACAACAACATGTCCATCTCGAACAACGTGGGCGCCGTGTCGGCTTACTTCAACCGGCTCATCACCGGCGGGTTGTACACGCGGGCGCGGGGCGATCTGCATACCTTCATGGAGCGGACGCTGGGGCAGCACCTCACGCGGGCCGCGGAACGGCTGGAGCATTCGGTGAAGGGCTTCCTCACGCCGGGGTCCATGTTCGAGGCTTTGGGGCTTCGGTATGTGGGCCCGGTGGACGGGCACGACATGGATACGCTGGTGGAATGCCTGGGCAATCTCAAGAAGACCTCGGGCCCCGTGTTCTTCCACTGCGTCACGAAGAAGGGCAAGGGCTACAGTTACGCCGAACAAGATCCGCAGACGTACCACGGCGTGCAGGCCTTTGATATCACCACTGGAAAGTTCCAGGCGTCGAGTGCTGCACCCGTTCCCACCTTCACGGGCGCGTTTGCGGACGCCATGATTGAAGCGGCGCGTGAGAACGAGAAGGTCGTGGGCATCACGGCGGCCATGCCGACGGGCACGGGTCTGAGCAAGTTTGAGAAGGAGTTTCCGGAGCGCACCTTTGACGTGGGCATCTGCGAGCAGCATGCGGTCACCTTTGCCGCAGGCCTTGCGACCCAGGGGATGCGGCCGGTCTGCGCGATCTACTCGACTTTCCTGCAGCGGGCGTACGACCAGGTCATTCACGACGTGTGCATGCAGAACTTGCCGGTCGTGTTCGCCATCGACCGCGCGGGCGCGGTGGGTGAAGACAGCCCGACGCAACAGGGCGCTTTCGATGTGTCCTTCCTGCGGGCCGTGCCGGAACTGAAA
>JAHDWY010000376.1:0-4504 GCA_023384315.1 Candidatus Hydrogenedentota bacterium
AAGCCGACGTACCCGAGTTCCGCGAGACGGCGCGCGCTCTCCTTCGCCTGCTCGCCGAGTCCCATCCAGGCATGCACGACAAGCACCCCGGGCCGTGTTTCCGCGCTCGCGTCGTCGTACGCGAGGTAGCCTTCCAGGACCGTATCCCCGTCGCGGTATTCCACGTTTTCCGTGACAATTGCGGCCATCACCGGGATGGCCAGGAACGTGAGCGCCAAGCAGAGTCCAAGCGTTTTCATGATAGAGACCTCCTTGCAGTAATCGTTATTGTGGCGCAAGAAGGAAAGTGAGCGCAACGTGGTCTCTTAGTGGGTGGACTGTTCGGATAGGATGCGGCGGAAGGCCGCCAGCGGGCACGTGACACTGGTCATGTAAACGGGGTTTTGCCGGTGGTTGTCATCGGGGTGCATGCACTCCCAGGGCGAACCGAACTCGGGACCCTTGCGAAAGTCGCCTTCCCGCAATTCGGCGACATACTCCGCCGCCAATTGCGCCGCAGCCTCGGCGTCCACCTGCGCGATTGCGTCACAGACCCAACCCACGGGCGTGCCCCAGTACGCGCCGTTCTGGTACCGGTTCACCGGCACGTCCGTCGATTCCCATGCCGTGGTTGCGCTGAAATCATCTGTCGTGAGCACGTGGCGCACGTTTCCACGCCACGCCAGCGTTCCGTCGCGGTAGGCCCCGGCAAGACGCTCGCATGCCGCGCGCGTGCGCTCCGCAGAGAAGGCGCCGATGTACACGCCGAAGGCGGTGCCCCAGACGTCCGGCTGCGCGCTCTTTCCGGTTGATGCGCGGTACAGTCCATCGTCCAGCGCGAATGTTTCTTCAATCGCAGTCCGCAACCGCATGCTTTCGCCGGTGTATCGTTTCACCAACTCGGGTTCGTTCTCGAACTCTGCCAATCGGGCAAGTTCCTCGGCGGCGCGGAGTTTCAGCAAGGAACAAAAAAGCAGATCGCCCGTGTGGATGATGGTGTCTACAAAGCCGAACGTAACCCCACGCGACTCCTCGTCGGCATAGACCAAACCGGTATCCGCGCGGGACGGCGGCATGGCGTAGGCTTCCTGCAAGCGGGTCAATAGCGTCTTCTCCCGGACCAGTTCACTCAGGATCTCGACGTTTCCGGTGCTCTCCACGTACTGCGTTGCCATGTGTACGAAGAAGAAGGCATCGTCGAGACAGGGCAGCTTGCCCCATCGTGGTCCGCCCTGGCCTTCGTAGTCCTCCAAAGTGCCGGGGTAGAAGATGGGTTTATTGCCGAAGCTGATATGGTCTGGGATGGACCCAGGTGTCACAACGCTCCCGCTGGGCAGCGGCCATTCGTCATCCTGCTGATGGGAAGCCGTCAGCAGGAGCATATGCCGCTGCTCCTCCGGCGTCACCATGTCTGACTCCAGCGACATGGCATAGTCGCGAATCCAGAATGCGGGGTAGCAGTCCCGTCCGCCCGGGCGAATTACCGTACCGCCCGTCACATTTGGTCCGATAGCACCGATTTTCTCTCCAGGGCGTACCCGTGAAGCTTCCACTACGTCCCGAGTCAGGTCTTCGAGAAACGCGAGGTCGCCGGGCGGCAGAATCCCTTGTGCGAAGACTGGTCCGAGTGCGGTACTTAGCCAGGCAATTGCCGTAAGCCCAATTGGTCTAAGATATTTGCAATGCATGTTGTCCTCCGCCGAAACATTGTAGAATAGAACCTGCACGAGCTGCACGTGCTTACTTGCCATACGGAGAGTACCTATGCCAGAGCATTTGTCCAGACCGTCGAACCGGTGGCGAGGAGCGAAGATTTCGCGGCGGGTCGCCGCAGCGCTCATGCTGGTATCGGGGGTAACCCATGTCGTTCAACTGCCCGTCTACGGGGCGGAGCACTCCGTAGTCGGCGCGTCGATCTTTGGCGGAATCTACTTCCTTATCGGATTGGGCCTCTTGGGAATATCACGGGTGGCCCTGTATGCGGGCGCCATATTCCCGACCATTGGCGGTATCCTTGGGATCTATCGTTTTTTTTACTTGCACCCGAACCCGTTCAGTGTCTTTCACGTGGCAATCGACGTGGTTGTCGTGCCGATCTGCGCATTTCTCGTGTGGCGGAGGATTACACACGAAACACAAGAGAGGATTCGATAGTCCAATTACTACATGTGACTTGCGCAGCACGCTAGGAAGTTGATAGATTAAGGGTGCTTATTGCTGCATCGAGGGCGGTTCGAGGCCCTCGGCAAATCACTATTCGCCGGTTCCGGATGTGGTGCGGCATCCGGCCACGAAGTCCCGATCCGGCGCATCGCCGGTGCGGAAGGGTTCTTCACAAGGAGAATGACCGATGAAGCGCGTCCGTGGTGCGTTGATGCCCGTCCTGCTTCGGTTTAGTCTTTGCGCGTTTGTAATCGCCATTTCTATTTTGTTCATTCCCGGATGCCCGCCTCCGGCAACTGATTCGGGGTTGAAGGCGCGCGACTTCGTGCAGGTGAATCGCAACGGATTTGGTTACATCGAAAACCTCATCGACCTGAACGACTACCCCTGGGGACTCATCTACTTCCAGCCCGACGGGGCGCCCGAGGGCCACGTCTATGTATCCACGGGGAACGGGATCGACGATCAGGTTCTTTATGAGATCGGGCAATGGGAGTTTCCCATCCCGCCCCTTCGCCCCGGCGAGATCCGGAGGTTCCGCCCGGACTGGGGTCCCCGCAGTTGGCAGAGTGTCCTCGATATTCGCCACTACGAACTGGGTCCCGTGTACAAGACCAACGGGTTCCGCGCGTTGCAGGTATACCGTCCAGAGGGCGACGACGAGCCGAATTATCTCTATGCGGGTTCCTCGTCCACGACGCCATCGCTGTGGCGCTCCCCGTCGGGAGATCGCTTCGACTGGGAAATCGTCTGGTCCGATCCCCGCAAGGGCAGCATTCGCATCATGGTCGTTCACAACGGCATTCTGTATTTCAATTTCATTCCCGGCGGCGAGATTGGCGATGGTTCTCCTGGCGAGATCTGGGCGCACGACGGCAAGACCGTATGGAACGTCGTCAACGACGGATTTGGCAATCCGGACAACAAGGGGATCTGGACCCTTGCTTCGTTCAACGGTTACCTGTATGCCTCCGTGGCGAATCTCGAAACGGGATTTGAGGTCTGGAAACTCGAAGGTCCGAACAACGAGCCGCCCATGCTCGCACTGGCGAACGGGGGGTCCGACCCGTCGAACGAAGCGGCCGCGACCAGTCTCGTGTACAAAGACAAACTGTATTTCGGGACGCAGGTATTTGGGGGATTCACGTCTGGCACGGCCGGACAGTTGTTCAAGGGCGGCGAACTGATTCGCCTGGACGCCAACGACAACATGGAAGTTGTTGTGGGACCGAATTCGATCTCGGGTTACGGCCCGGGGTTCGACCGCAGCTTGAACGCGTATATCTGGTCTTTGGCCGAATACGATGGCGAGTTGTACGTCGGCACCTGGGATCAAGCCACCATTTACCAGTACGTCGTCGACTATTTTCCCGAGTCCATCTCGCAATTGATCAGTTTCCTGATTCTGGTCTCGGACTACAACAACACGGAAAACCTGGACGAGAACCTGAAGCGCAGCCCCACGCCGTTAAGCACCGCACTCGAGGCCGGCGGCGACATCTACCGTTCGCCGGACGGCGACACGTTCATTCCCTTGATGAACGACGGTTTCAACGACCCCTACAACTACGGCGCGCGCAACATGCTCACCGTCGGCGATGACCTCTACGTCGGCATGGCCAACATCTACGAAGGGCTCGAAATCTGGCGGGGCACGCGATCGAATTCCAACCGCTGATTCCCGCGTAACCCGGCCAAACACTGGACACGCGCGGTCCGCTCTGCGTAAGATGCAGCAATCATTTCACACGCGAAGGAGGAGCTTGCATCATGGCCATTAATCTTATGTCGACGCTCAAAGGTTCGTTGCTGGAAGGGTTCTTCCCGGAGGGATGGGACCTGAACGCGCTGGATACCTTGTGCGCGCGCAAACCGGAAACCATCACGCGGCCGGAGAAGTGGTGGAACAAGGGCTTTGAACCGGTCCCCTGCGAATCCCTTGCCGATTTCGACATGATGATGGGCCACGAGATCGCCAACGAGATCGCCCAGGCGAAGGCGAAGAAGAAACCGATTGCGTTCATCCTTCCGGTCGGGCCCATGGGCATGTACCGTTGGGCGGTTTACTTCCTGAAAGAGTGGGGGGTGGACTGCAAGCACGTTCACGGATTCAACATGGACGAGTGGAGCGACGCCAAGGGCAACACCCTGCCCGCGAAAGATCCCGGCGCGTTTCAGAACGCCATGGAAGGCGCTTTCTACGGTCCGCTGGGCAAGCTGACGGTGCCGAAGGCGCAGCGCCACTTCGCCGTGAAATCCGCGCTCCCCAAGTACGGCGATCAGATCCGCGCGCTCAAGAAGAAGGGCGCCAAGCTCGTGACCGTATTTGGTATCGGCCGCGTGTGCCACATCGCCTTCTGGG
>JAHDWY010000376.1:4514-5299 GCA_023384315.1 Candidatus Hydrogenedentota bacterium
ACAAATCCGTCAATGCGTGGAAGCAAGCCGAATACCGTCTCGGCGCGCAATTGCATCCGCTGACCATCGAGCAGAACGCCATCACCAGCTTCAAGAGCCGGACCACCTTGGTGCCGACGACGGCAAACACGGTCGGCCCGGGTCTCTTCCTGCAATCCGATCGGATCATCGGCGGCGCGGACGGCGCGTTGGGACGCGGCATGATGTGGCAGGGCATGTCGCTGTGGGCAACGCTCCACCACAAGCCGACGACGTGGATTCCGAGCACCTTCATGCCGACCTTGCCGGGGCGCCTGTTCTTCCTGAAGGAACTCGCCGGACCGTTGGAAGCGGAGTGTAATTAGCCTGAATTATATTCTGTCTTCCGGCCCGGGTTCTTGACGCGGCGCTTTCGACAACGCTTTTCTGAATTTCGTCTTGCTGCCTCGCGCGGTGCGTGCGGCGATCATGTCCCCCGTTTCCAGGGCAGATAGTTTCTCTGCGACGGCCAGCGTGATTAGTTGATTGATCGAAACGTTTTCTTTCTTGGCAAGCTGCCGTATATGCCGATGCAGTGATTCCGGTAACCGCAGACTGATCATACTCATTACAATTCTCCAATGGCTTCCATACGGTTGTTGGCGACGATCCGCGTCATTGGAGTGAGAACTATGCGTACCCGACTTCAGGATTGTTCCTGGAAGACCTGGTACAGGGCTTTCAGTGCGGCCTCATGGAGGTGACCGTTGGAGGCGACGATTCCGACGTTGTTTGCGAGGGTACGGCCGAGGGCAAAGTCGAGATCG
>JAHDWY010000377.1:0-4444 GCA_023384315.1 Candidatus Hydrogenedentota bacterium
GGGCTTTACACTTACCTGGGTCGCGTACTTGATGCGGGCCTGTCGTTTCTTGTGGATGGCCGGTGCAGTCTCGGCGCGCAAAGCTTCCATGAACGTGTTGAGTACCGGGGTAGAGATGCGCTTTTCCACCTCGACTTTGACTCGGTCGATGAAGTCGAACGTCGTAAAGAGACGCTGCCGCGTCACGTTGGAGATCGTCAGATAGGGGACGTATTTCAGGAAGGGCGCTTTCAGCTCGATCTCGCCCGCGAGCCGCTTGAACTTCTCCTCCTTGTCCTCGATCAGGTCCCACTTCGTCCAGACCAGTACAATCCCTGCGCCGTTTTCCGCGATATAACTGACGATGCGTTTGTCTTGTTCCGTGATGCCTTCAGTGGCGTCGATGAGCAGCAGGCACACGTCGGCCCGGCGCACGGCGCGCAGGGACCGGGCGATGCTGAAACGCTCGACTTCCTTTTTGATACCGGCCTTCTTGCGCAACCCGGCCGTGTCAATGAGGAGATACTCTTTCTCCTTCCACATGAATTCGACGTCGATCGCGTCGCGCGTGGTTCCCGGCACGTCGTGAACGATGCTGCGTTCCTCGTTCAGGATGGCGTTGAGGAATGAGGATTTGCCCACATTGGGCTTGCCCACGATGGCGACCTTGGTGATGGTCGTATCATCCACTTCCTCACCGTCTACGTTCTCGGGCAGGTGCGCAGTGACGGCCTGCATCAGATCGTCGATTCCGATGCCATGCCCGGAGGAGATCGCCATGGGATCTCCCAGGCCCAATTCGTAGAAGTCCGTACGGTTCAATTCCAGTTTCGCGTTGTCCAGTTTGTTTACGGCAAGCACAATGGGCTTGCCGTATTTGAACAGCTCGTCGCGGATCTCGACGTCGCCCCGTGTGATCTCCTGCTGTCCGTCTACGACGAAGACGATTACTTGCGCGTCCTGCAGCGCGGACCGGACCTGGGATTGGATCTGATGGGTGATGAGATCGGTCGGATGGTCCACGATCCCGCCCGTATCGACAATGCGAAAGGCGCGGCCGTGCCACTCGGCGGTACCGTAGGCGCGGTCCCGGGTGACGCCGACTTCGCCGTGAACGATGGCACTCTGGCGCCCGGTGATTCGATTGAACAGGGTCGATTTGCCCACGTTGGGCCGGCCGCAGATGGCGACCAGGGGCAAACGGGTTGAAGGCGGCATCAGGCTTGGTCCTCGTTGCCGACCTGTTTGACGCCCGCGTACAGGTATACGGCGAAAGATACGATGGAAATAGCGAGTGTCGCGAACAACAGGCCGTTGACAAACCGCGGGTGCAATTCCAGCAATACCGAAATAATCAGACTCATTTGCAGGGCCGTCGTCAGCTTGCCCGCGATATGGGGTGATGCCCGGACGGGGCCGTAATATTCGTTAATCAAATAGGCGCCGATGACAATGATCGCGTCCCGGCTGAGAATCAGCACCGGAAACCACGCGGGAATCGGAGTCCGAAGCTCGCCATTGACCGCGAGGAATACGAACGCGGTATTCACGAGGAGCTTGTCCGCCAGCGGATCCAGCACGGCGCCCAGTTTCGTCTTCTGGTTGTAGGCGCGGGCAACGAACCCGTCGATGCCGTCCGAAATCGCGGCGACGCCGAAGGTGGCGAGCGCGGCGATCCGGAACCAGGGCTGTTCGCGGGTGTAAGACATGATGAGCACCGCGAACACCGGCACCAGCACGAGGCGGCCGATGGTGATTCGATTTGCAAGCGTCATCGGTTTGCTTTCGATACCAGAAGGAACGCCCCGCCCAATACAACGCGGAAGTATACCAGCGGTATAGAGAATCGGTCAATGGAGCGGGATCGGCAACGGATATACGCGCGCGGTCAGGCTTCCGAGAGTCTGCCCCGGAGCGCGTGACTGGTGCGTCACACGTCCTGATTGGCCGGGAGGTGACGGCGAATTTGGGCAACCAGTTCCGCTGGCGTGAATGGCTTGAGTACCAAGGCCGCCGCGCCCGCCTCCTTGCACTTCGCGCGCGCATCCGGGGTATGGGCGGACGATAAGCACAGGACCGGGATGCCGTCGGTTCGGGGATTGGCCTTGATTTGCTGGCAAACCTCGTAACCGCTCATCATGGGCATCATGATGTCGAGCAGAATCAGATCCGGCGACTCGCTCTCCGCGATATCAAGCGCACTGATTCCGTCGTAGGCGCTCATTACCTCGAATCCTTCGGTCGTGAGCGTGCGTGCAATCAGAGTGACTACATCCGGTTCATCGTCCACCACGAGGATCTTTGTGCCTTCCACGCTGCCTACCTTTCGTTTCGTCGTATGCCCCGGTCCGTAACATGCAAATCGATGGTATGCATTCGGGTCCGCGTCGATCGCGAAGAGGCCGGGCGCCGCATCTGTGAAACCACCGGCCTCGTCGCCGGGCGTTCCAGCGCCTTACGCAGCAACTGGACCCCGTGGTCCATGAACCCGACCTCATCCTCCGCGTTCCGCACGATCATGCCTTCCACGGGGGCGGACAAGGGATACCGAAACTCCTCGTCGCGCATCAGTTGGACCATGACAATCGTGCCTTGCGGCAGTGAATCCAGCATACGAACGCACATGCCGTACGGGGTGACGTTGATTATGACCCCTTGGTAGGTCATGTCCGGCACTTCCTTGGGCCACACGAGGCAGGGGCGGCAGGTCTCCGTTCGCGGTGCGCGCCGTTTGTCGCGCCGCAGAGAACGGTTGTCGCCGCTCATCATCATATCGTCACCCATTGCGTACCTCGCACCTGTACGGCATCTTCCACGTACTGTACCACACCTCCCGTTTTATTTCATACGGAAATACGAAAAGTTCGAGGCGAAGAATTCGTACTCCGCGCGCGATATCGCGATCACCATTGGATCTGAGTTTACTCTCGCGTAGACTGAACGCCCTGGAATTCAAAGCGGGAGCCCGGTAGTGTTCCGACTTCTTCCTCGCCGATTCGTGACAGTTGTTCTGATCGCATGCTGTTTATCGGCAAACGCCGTCGATATCTCGTGGCTCACGGGCCGATCCTCGAAAGATGCGGGAGAGTCATCGAACCCCGCGTTTGCCGAGGTATTGCTGGAAACCAGCGCGGAAGGTGTAACGTGGGGGAATCCCCTCGATTCAGGGACGATCTATGCGCTGGTCGTAGCCCCCCGGTTTACCCTCGGCGATGTCCAGGTCCTCGCGACGCAGCTTTCCCTGGATGTCGAGCTGGTCCCGTTCTGGGATGCAGGCTCGATAGGCCCCCCGGAGGATGTCGCGCCCGTTCCGGTTCCCGGAACCCAGGAAACGCTCGATTCCCTCCGGGCGGCCCTCGGTCAGGATTTGGATGTCATTGTCATTGCCAATGTGGACATGACCCGGATCCCCGCCGCCGCGTTCAATCTTCTGGTGGAAAAGGTACGCGGGGGCACCGGCCTGGTGCTGGCCCATCATCGCAAGACCGATTCTCCGGAACTCAAGGCGTTCTTTGATGCCATCGAACCAGCGCCGGGCAACGATATCGTCACGCGAGGCATCGGCCATCAGCTCACTCCGGAGTGGCCCGGCGGTCTCGGATTCGTACAGACGGGTTCCCTGGACGAGGGCCGCGTTGTGGAACTCGACTTTCCCGGACCCAGGCCTGAAACGCATTGTTTGATACCGTCGCTGACCTATGGTCTCCAGGCCGAGTGGGAACATTTCGACACGTATCTTTCCCTTGCGGCACGCGCCATTCGATGGGCGGCCGGACGGGATCCGGCCACGTCCATCCTGCGTGTGGAGCCGGAACAACTTCCCGCCCCCAGCGCGACCGAATTACCGGCTGGTCTGGATACCGAAGTCGAGGGAGACGCCCTGGACCTGATTCGCCGGCAACTTATCCGGCCCTTCATCGTCCAACTCGACGGGCCCGCCGCGAAAGGCTACAGCGTACGCACGCGGGTGCGCCGTCCGGGGCTGGGCTCGCCCGTCATTGCGACGCCTCTTACCTCGACGCTGGAGAAAGGGGAAACCACGACGCGCGTTTACCTGGTCGCGGGTTCCGGCCACTACTACCTCGACGTGTGGCTTCTGGACAAGGACGATGTGGTGGACTGGTTCACGGAGGCCGTGGTGGTCGAGGCATGGCCTGTTATCAACAACCTTACGCTCAACCGCGCCACGCTGCTTTCACAGGATACGCTGGGGCTCTCGTTTACCATGCCGCCTCGCGAGCGCCCGGCCGCGGTGTTGATACGAGCGACGGACCCCTGGCGTCGTGCAGTCGCGGAGTCGTTCGTGCGCGTGCCTCCGGACACGGGGTTGGTGAAGGGAAGTCTCGATCTGGACGACCTCATTGGCGGGCCGTTGAAGGTCGAAGTCTTTGCCGTGGACCGCGACGCAGAGTTCTTCACGGAATGGGATACCACCTACGCGGCCTACGCATATCGCCACGTGCCC
>JAHDWY010000377.1:4454-5279 GCA_023384315.1 Candidatus Hydrogenedentota bacterium
CCGTCCAGGTGTCGCATCGCGAGTCGCGGCTGAACCTTGTCGCGGCAATCGACGGGTCAGCCGAGTACAACGCGCGATCCGCCTATCGCGCACTGGCGGATGCAGGTGTATCGGGCGCTCACACCGAAGGCACGGTTGACGCCGTGGCCTTTCTCGCCGATGCCGGCATTGAGCCGATTCCCCGGGTGGCACAATACACGCCAACGCGCATCGTGGGCGGGGCGGTCCGCGAACCCTGTTTTACCGATCCGGCGTGGTTGGCTGTCGAGTCCGAGCGTCTCGCCGCTGAAGTGGACTTTGTCCGGCTCGCCGGCGCGAACCGGTTTTCGCTCGGCGAAGGGAACTGCCTGACGACAGGGATTGATCCGGTATGCCAGTCGGCATCCGCAGTCGATGCGTACTGGCAGTACCTTCGCGAGGTCTATGGTTCCGGAGGTTCACCGCAGGCGGAACATGGCACGGATGCGGATTCTGCGTCCTTCGACCAATGGGTCGATTTCCGATCCTTCATGGACGGCGTGTTCGCCGGTTTCCATGCCGACAGGTGCAGTCAGATTCGTCAAGTCGACAATCGCCTGACCGCGGGGTTCGTTGCGAGACCGGGCGCCAATGCCTTCACTGGGTACGAGTGGCCGCGTCTGATTCAAGGCGTAGATTGGCTCACTATTCCTCTGGACCCGCGGGTGGTAGAGCGCGTCCGTAGCTACCGGAGCGGCGGCCAAAGATTTGGACTGTCCGTACCCTCATCTGGCGCGGATGAAGGTGAAGGGAAGATGCGATGGATTCCCTGGTACGCCGCACTTCACGGGTTGGACGAGCTCTGGT
>JAHDWY010000378.1:0-1456 GCA_023384315.1 Candidatus Hydrogenedentota bacterium
CGTCCTATTTCCCCTTAGAACCCATCAAACGGTTTCCCATACCGTCCCAGCGTGCGTGCGCTGTCCACGGTAAACGGAAACTTCTCATTCGGATAACGCAAGAACTCCACGTGCCCGTCCAGGTACAACACGTTTCCCCCGCCCGGCGCATGCGAAAAATCGATGACTTTCGTCGATACATGATCCCACATGAGCGGAACCTCGCTCGTTGCGGTCGCCGAACCCGCCGGGTTGTTGATGTCCGTAATCAGAAACCGTTCGATACCTTCGCGTAACCGGAAGAAGGTATCACCGCCACCAATCTGCGTGCCGGCATACGTGGACGACACCGTGAAATCTTCGTCGCTCGCGGCGCCGTTCGTGGCGACGTTTTCCTGCGCAAGTTCGCCCCACGGCGTGTTCATATACTCGGGTTCTTCGAATCGCCCATTGGGTCCCGTGCCGACCGTCCCCGCCAGCGGCCCGATGATGTTGACGTCTTCCATCAGCAACCAGCCCGTGTAATGGTAGGGTTCCTGGCCGATCTCGGCCGGCTCCAGCACACCATCCCCGTTGCCTTTGCCTTCGTCATAGCGCTCCATGAGCGTGGCCGTTGCGCTCCAGGAAGGACACCAGATCACGTTATAGTCCGTGACGTACTCGGGAACCATTGCGGGCCCGCTGAACATCATCTCCGGCCCGAGTGACCCGTCCACCTTGAAAACCTGGCGCTGCGGAAAGAACCCGCGGTGCTCGCCGGCGTACAGGGTCAGCGCCAACCCGAGTTGCTTGAGGTTGTTCTGGCATGACGCCCGTCGCGCCGCCTCGCGTGCCCGCGCCAGAGCCGGCAGCAATATCGCCGCCAGGATTCCGATGATGGCAATGACTACCAGCAATTCGATCAGCGTAAAACCAGATTGTCTCCCGCAAAGTTTGTGCATGAAACTCCCCATTGCCTCGCGTTCATCCGGCACGCGCCTGGCGATTGCCAGTCCGCGCATCACAGTGGCGAAACCGCCATACCATCTTTCAATTCCGTTTTCGGTTCAGCGACGACCGTTTCACCTGCCTGCACGCCGGAAGCGATGGCAGCCCAATCGTCGTTCTTGAGCGCGATCTCCACGGGCGTGAGTACCGCTTCGCCGCCTTGCACCACGAAAACCGCCCAACCGCCTTCGCTGCGAAAGGTCGCCCGCTCGGGCACGGCCACGGCATCAGCCGCTTCGTCGGTGATGATCCGCACATCCACGCTCGTGCCCGGCCGCAAGTCCGTTTGGGCGTTGTCGAAAGCAATAATCGTCCGCACGCGTTGCTGTTCGATGCCCAGCGCGGAGATCTTCTTGAATCCCGCCGGATAGATGCGCTCGACGGATCCCATAATGACTTCGTCGTTCAACGCCTTGCCCGTGATCTCCACCGGATCACCCCTATTGATCCGGCCTACTTCTTCTGATAGCACATCGCACTCAATCTCAAT
>JAHDWY010000378.1:1466-5260 GCA_023384315.1 Candidatus Hydrogenedentota bacterium
ATCGTGCGTATGTCGCCGATGCGCAGCAGCGGCGAACCTGCGGCCATGACCCGGCTGTCTTCGACGAACTTTTCCAAAATCACGCCGTCGACCGGCGACTCGATCGTCGCCTTTTCCAAGTCGTCCTGGAGTTGCGCCAGTTGCGTCTGCAGGTTCTCGATTTCCGCGTTGTACACGCGGCGCATGAATTCGTTGTCGTCGACTGACCCCTGCAACCGTTCCGACGCGAGATCCGCCATCTCCCGCCCTTTCTGGTTGGCCTGCACGGCCAGCCGCGCGCGTTGCACGTTGGCCTGGGCATTCCTGTACGCGCGCTCGGCATTGTCTAGCTGTGACTGACTCACCGCACCCGACTCATGCAAGGCCTTCACGCGGTTGTACTCCCGCTCCGCATCGGCGAGATCGTTCTCTGCGATGGCCAGTTCCTTTTGCGCGATCTCCTGCCGGTCGAGTTCCTGTTCCACACGCAGCTCGGCGGACGCCAGTTCCTCCGGCTTTGGCTTCTCCACGTCGACGCTCGTCAGACGTGCCTCGGCCTGCTGGATCATCGCCTCGACGCCGGCGATCCGTTGTTCCAGCGCGAAGGTATCCACCGTCGCGACGCAGTCGCCTTTCGCAACCGTGTCGCCCTCGTCGAAGGTAATTTTCCGTATCGTCCCGTTGATGGGCATGTCTATTGTGATGTCCTCGTCGAGACGGGTCTTCGCGTCTTCCGCGATATACGCCCGCACGGTCCGCGTCTCCGCTTGCGCCATCTCCACCGGCAATGCGCTTTCATGCAGGGCGAGGTACGCAATCGCAAGCACGATCGCAATCCCGGCGGCAACGGCGATCCGGCGTTTCGTGATGTACTTACTCACGCTCTTTCAGTACCTCCACCATGTCGAGACGATTGATCTTGTGCCGCACGGCGAGATTGGCGATAACCACGAAGATGATCGAGCACACCGTCGCGGTAATATAGGTCGAGTTCGAGATGTGAAAGGGAAGCCGGTACAACTCGTTGTCGTAGGCATTCACAAGCAACCGGCACACACCGATCCCGAACGGAATCCCCAGGATTAGCCCCACGAATCCCAACGCGAAGTTCTCATGATACAGAATTCGGCCCACTTCCTGCCGCGAGAATCCGAGCACGCGAAGCGACGCCAGTTCGCGCTGCCGCTCCGCCAGGGAAATGGACGTGATGTTGTAGATGATTGCAAAGGCGATGATCGCCGCAAACCCGATCATCATCGAGTTGGAGATTTGTGCGCTCTGTTCGATGGTGTCCTGCAGCCCTTTCAAGGACTCGCTCTTGATTTCCACCGCCGCCACGCCGGGCACGTCTTTCAGTTGGGTGTTCAGAGATTCTTCCATGCCCCGGTCCGTGCGCAACAAGACCGCGTTCATCGCGAAGGGTTCATCCAGCACGCGGCTCAGCGCGTCGATGTTCATGTACGCCGAAGAGCCCAGGTACTGTTCGACGACCTTGCTCACGACGAGATCGCGTTCTTTCTCAATGCGGCCCATCAATGGTTTGACCCGCACGACATCACCCACGCCCGCGCCAAGGTCCTGAGCCAGCCGCTTGCTCAGCACCAGCCCATCCTCGCCGACAGGGATGGGTTCTTCATCGGCGTTAATCAGCTTCTGCAAACGCGCTTCGTCCGGCAAGCCGATAATGGCCACGTCCTTCTTGCGCCAATCGTTTCTAATTTCGAAAGGATACTGGAGAAGCGGTTCCGCGTAGCGCACGTGGTCGAAGCGCATGGCTTCGTACAGGGCATCCTTGCCGCGCTCGGCTTCGAGGTTCACCTTCACATCTTCGCGCTGCACCTGTTCGAACTGGAAACGAAGCATATAGTCCATCGCGTCCAGCATGAAGAAGCCCATGATCAGGATTCCCGAAGAGATCATGACGCCGAAGGCGTTGAGCGAGGCGCGAAAGGCGTTCCGCGACATGTTGCGCGCGATCATCTTCCACGTAAAGGAGAGGTTGCGCCACAGGAGCGGAACGCGCTCAAACAGGGTCCGGTGCGCATACTTCGGCGCTTCCGGGCGCATGGACTCGGCGGGCTGGATCCGCGCCGCTCGCACCGCTGCCGACAACGCGCCGAACGTCGCGAATACGACTCCGATCGCGACCGATCGCGCGAGCACCTCGGGGTAGATCCGCGAGCGCAGGATCGGAAAGTTGTAGAATTCCACGTATAACTTGATCATGGCGCCCGCGAGCCATTGGCCAACCAGGAAGCCCCCAAAACAACCGGCGAGCGAGAGGACCAGCGCGTACTTGATGTAATAAAAGGCCACGGCGAAATTGGAATACCCGTAGGCCTTCAACAACCCGATCTCGGTGCGCTCTTTGCGCACCATCCGGTTCAACAACACCAACAGGATCAGTGCCGCGATCCCTTGAAACAGTCCCGGGATGATCTTCGCCGTAACCTCCAGTCCCTTGATTTCGTCCGAAATGAACCGATTGGAGATTTGATCCTCCCGCTTCACCTTCGCGAACACGCCGTAGGGATCGAGGATGTCCTCCGCCTTGTCCAGCAGCGCGTCCAGATCCTCCGGGTTCTCCACAGACCCGACTATGTTATTGCAGGCCTCGTTCATATCGAGGGCCGTTTCCGCGAAGTCTTGTTTCACCCACAGGATCCCGAAGCGTTCGAAGTTCGGTACCAATTCCTGCACAGACCGGATCGTGTACACATACTCCGGCGAAAGGGCCGTTCCGATCACGCGCAGCGAGTGTTTCTTATTGTCGATGGACGCTTCGATGGAGTCGCCGATCGTCAATCCGTTTTCCTGTGCGAAGCGCTGACTCAGGATCACCTCATTCTGCTTGCCTTCCGAGAAGTACCGTCCTTCCATGAGGATGATGTCGTTCAGCACGTCCGCATCGTGGTTCGGCATGGATACAATGCGCCCGATGCGCGGTTCGTCTTCCCCTTCGAGATCGAGGTTCACGTCTTCGACAATACGGCCACGGGCTTGCCGCACGCCGGGGAGGGACTCAATCTTGAATAGCGCCGTGAGCGGCGCCCGTTCGAGCTGAATCTCGAAATCGGCGAAGCGGTACTGGTCGTAGTACGAGTCGCGCGTCAGGACGAGATTGCTGTGGGCGGACGCGATCGCGATGTAGCATGCCGTGCCTGACAGCACAACCATGGCGACCGCGATGGATTGGCCGCGCGACCACCAGAGGGTCCGAATCAGCTTCGTGTCGAGTACTTTCATCGCGCGGGCCGCCTGCTACCATTCCAGTTCGTCGGCGGATTTGGGTGATTCGTTTTCAGTAATGTCGCGCACGCGCCCGTCCATCATGCGCACGACGCGATTGGACATGCCGCCGATGGCCGCGTTATGCGTGATCACGATGACCGTCGTGCCCATCTCGCGGTTGATATCGCTCAACACATCGAGCACGACCTTGCCCGTCGTGATGTCCAGCGCGCCTGTCGGCTCGTCGCACAGCAGGATCTCTGGTCGCTTCGCCACAGCCCGCGCAATAGCCACGCGCTGCTGTTCGCCCCCGGACAACTGGGACGGGAAGTGATCGCGCCGTTCATGGAGGTTCACCAGCTTGAGCGCGTCCGCCGCCGGCATGGGATCGCCCGAAATCTCCGTCGCCATCTCCACGTTCTCTTCCGCGGTCAGGTTGGGCATGAGGTTGTAGTACTGAAACACGAAGCCGATGTGATGCCGGCGATATCGGGTGAGTTGGGATTCTTTGTACGCGGTGAGATCATCGTCACGAAACCAGACCTGGCCCGCCGTCGCCGTGTCGATGCCGCCTATGATGTTCA
>JAHDWY010000379.1 GCA_023384315.1 Candidatus Hydrogenedentota bacterium
ACTACCTTTGCCTGCCCGTCGACTGGATTTACGGCGAGACCGATTTCGCGGAAACGAAGGATTGGTCCTTTCGCCTTGTACCGCTCATGTTCGGCGCCGGCGTAATTCTTCTGCTGATTCCGATTCGCGCAACATTGGGTACCGCAACCGTCGTGACTGCCGCCGTGCTGACCGCGGTATCTCCCGCGATGGTCTTCTACAGCCGGTACTTCATCCAGGAGATGCTGCTCGTTTGCTTCGTGTTTGGCGTCATCGTGTGTGGATGGCGGTACGTGATGACCCGGTCCATTGGCTGGGCCGTCGCTACGGGGATACTCGCCGGACTTGCCCACGCATCCAAAGAGACCTGCCTCATTGCCTTCGCGGGGATGATATTCGCGGCGATCCCAACGGCGATTCTATACAATCGGTTTGACGCGCCAAATCGTATTGTAGAGAAACCGCAACGATACAGAATCCATCACGCCGTAGCATGTGCACTCGCGGCCGTGGCGGTGTCAATTCTGTTTTACTCGTCATTCTTCACGCACCCGCGCGGGGTTGTCGATTCCGTTCTGACCTACGCAAACTACTTTCAAAAGGCGGACTCCAGTCACATTCACGACAAGCCTTGGTACTACTACCTGCATCTGCTCGCGTACACCCACCGCACGCCGAAACCCGTGTTCAGCGAAGGCCTCATCCTTGGTCTCGGATTGCTCGGCATCATTGCGGCGCTACTTGGGTTGCGGCGCGAGCGAAGTTCCCGAACGTACTTCCTGGTGTTTCTTGCGCTGTACACCGTCTTTGTAGCGGCAGTGTACTCGTATATCCCCTACAAGACGCCGTGGAACGCGCTTAATTTCCTGCAACCGCTGATCGTACTGGCGGGCGCGGGCGCGGTTTGGCTGTTCAACGCGCTTCGATATCGTCTGTTGCGGGCGGTAGCGGTCCTGGCGCTTGCTGCGGGGATGGCCCAGTTGAGCGCGCAGGCCTATCGCGCGGCCTATGTGTTCGACGCGGATGTGCGCAATCCGTACGTCTACGCGCACACGTCTTCTGCCTTCATGCAGATGGTCCAACGCGTGGAGGACATCGCGGCGATCAGTCCCGAGGGCCGCGATATGCTGATTCGCGTGATCAGTCCCAACGGGGACTACTGGCCTCTGCCGTGGTACTTGCGCAGGTTCACGCGGGTGGGATATTGGACGACGATCCCCGAAGAAGCAGACGCGTCCGTCATTCTCGCGCCCGCAAAGATAAAGGCCGCCATCGATCCGCACCTCAAACGCGAATACCAGGTCGATACGAAGTCCCTGCGCCCCGGTGTATTGTGGGTGACCGAGATCCGCTCCGATCTCTGGGATCGATTCATGGAAACGCGGCAGTAATTACTGGTACCGCCCCATCATGTCATTGAACCGGATCGTCACCGCGTCCCAGAACATGCGCGTGGAATCGGAGAGGGGGTTCAGGCTCGTGTGAGGACAGTTGATCCAGCGGATGGGCAGTTGCGCGATCGGCAGTTCGTGTTTCTGCGCGATGTAGAGCAATTCCGCATCAAAGCTGAAGCGATCGATCGTCTGACGGGGAAACACGATACTGCACGCGTGTGCGGTGAAGGCCTTAAAACCGCATTGCGTATCGGGAAACCGCGTGACACCCAGTACACGAATGATGCCGTTAAACACGCGCCCCATGTTCTCGCGGTACCAGGGTTGATGGATCTGCACATCCGACCCGGGTAGCGAACGGGAGCCAATCACAATCTCCGCGCCCGCCTCAAAATGGGGCCACAGCTTCTCCACCTCGTCAATGGGGGTGGAGGCGTCGGCATCGTAGAAGAGCCGAATCGCACCCTTGGCCGCGGTCATGCCCGTGCGAACCGCGTGACCCTTGCCGCGATTGGGATGGTACGAAATCACTTGGGCGCTCGGATCGGCATCGTGGACGACCGACACGGTGTCGTCCGTGCTTCCGTCGTCCACCACAATCACTTCGGAATCGTAATCCAGCGTCGCGCGATACGCGTCGATGGCTTCGATCGTCGATCCGATGCGTTCTTCTTCATTGTACGCGGGAATCACGATGGAAAGGCGCACTGCTCAAACCTCTCGATCACGAACCGCGCACGCGAATTTGACTACCGGAAATCTCATCAGTCCGCCGGAACAAACCAGACGTTGCGGAATTGGACGGCGTCGCTGTGATCCTGGAAAAGCATCGGTCCAGTGGCAGCATCCTCGCCGCTAACGCCGCCCGGCGTGGGATTGGCGAGTTCCACGTCATCGTGGATGAGTACGCCGTTGTGAATCACGGTAATCCGGGCATTGGCCGTCTTGTTTCCCGAAGCGTCAAACTGAGCTGTCGAAAACGTGATGTCATAGGTTTGCCACGTGAGCGGCGGAAGGCAGGCATTCACACGGGGCACCGCCATCTTGTAGATCCCGCCGCACAGGTTGTCCGCGGGGTCCAGCCCGAAGCTGTCGAGCACCTGCACTTCATACCGGCCCAATACATACACGCCGCTGTTGCCGCGGCCTTGTCCACGTTCGTCCGGCATGAAGGGCGACATGAATTCCACGTGCCATAGGCCGCTGCCGAACTCGTCGATGGTTTTGAAATTACTCCCGGTGACCTGCGTGGCGCCGTTTCCGAGCAGACTCCACTTCAACGGATACCGTTCCCATGCGTCGAGGTTGGTGCCGTCCATCAGCACCACCGCGCCATCCGGCGGGGCCTGGCCCAGCGTCGGGGGCTTGATTTCCACGCGTTGCAGTTTGAACTCGACCGGCTTTCCCTTGCCGTTCATTTTGCCGGAAATCGTGCCGTCCACCAACTCCGCGGCCACGCGATACGAACCGCCGAAGGCCTCGCCCAAGTCGACTTCACCGCCGAACTGGACCGTCTTGGCATCGGGCTGCGCGCGTACTCCTTCGATCTCCGCCTTCGCATCCGGCTTCTGCCAGTCGCCGATGAGGAGAATCATGCGCCAGCGTTCCGCGCCTTCCATTGGCCCCTGCGCAATGATCTGCGAGGAAAACGCCTTGTCCTGCCAGTCGCCAGTAAGGAAAGATCCTTGCCACACGCCCATGACGCCATCATCATCTTCCGCGCCTGCGAATGGGATGGCGATCAACACTACCAGAATCAGAATCGAACAAACGCGCCGCATCAGAGGCTCCTCTCGTTAACGCTGCTATCGCGTTCCGTACGCGATTCAAAACTCCACGCATTGTAGCAACACACGATGCAGGATTCACCCGAACAACGCGTATCACGCGGTGGGTGCGAATACACGAAGCGCCGCCGGGTCGACCGAGAATTCTGAGGGCAGGGTTCCGGCGGGGTCGCCGTCGATCTGAAGAGGAAGCGTGATGGAATCAACGGCTTCAAAGCGCACACGGGTGCCGGTGCGATAGAGCACGTCTTTGCGCGCGATAAACCCGGACCGCCACGACGCGACCGCGTGCCAGGCCAGCCGCCACATGTTTAAGTTGCGCATGACACAGACGTCGAGCAGCCCATCGTCGATGCGGGCCTCCGGTGTGAACGGGAATACACCCGCGGAGAAGCGGCAGTTCCCCACGATGGCATAATGCCCGTCGTCGCACAGTTGTTCGCCGTCTACGGTGACGCGGATGCGGGGCCAGTCGTACCGCCACAAGGTGCGCAGCGTGGGGATGTAGTAGCCGGAATAGCCCAACCGCCGGCCCCGCCGCGCATGGATGGCTTCCACGATTGCCGCATCCGGTCCTGCGCCGGTCCCGAGCAGAAATATCCGATCGCCACAGCGGCCGACATCCATCCGCCGGACCGAGCCCCGGGCGATCAGATCGGCGACAGCGTCCGCGTTCAGGGGAATGCCGAGTTGCCGGGCTACGACGTTGGCTGTACCAAGAGGCAGGATGGCGAGGACGATGTCGGTTCCCACCAGCGCGTTGGCAATTTCATTTGTGGTGCCGTCGCCGCCGACGCTGACGACGCAGTCATAGCCGACTTCGGTCGCGATCTCTCCGGCCTCGCCCGCGCGCGTGGTGACGTGTAGGTCTGCGGATATGCCCCGTGCGTTGAGTGCGGTGGACATTGCTTCGCCGAGACGGCGCCCGCGGCCTCCGCCGGAGACGGGAGTGGCAATGTCGCGAACCTTCAGGGGGACGTTTGTCCTCGTCGTGGCCTGAGAGAATCGGCTAATTCAGAACCGCGGGAACGATCATTTCGAAAGGCGTAATTTCCGCGTGAAACGTCGAACCGTCGTCCCGCGCCATGCGGTACCGGCCCTGCATCGTCCCATAGCTGGTGTGCAACGGGCAGGCGCTGGTGTACTCGAAGGTCTCGCCCGCATCCAATCGCGGCTGCTGCCCAACGACGCCGGGGCCTCGCACTTCCTCAACCTTGCCGAGACCGTCCGTAATCGTCCAGTGCCGGCTGATGAGCTGGACCGGTTCCATACCTTCATTCGTGATTCGAATCCGGTAGCCGAAATAGTAAAGATTCTCGTTCTGGCTGGACCGTTCCGGGACGAAGTAACTTTCGCACCGAACGCGAATTCGTTGGGTCAGCGTATTCGACATGCCTGACTGTCCCTCTCCCAAGTTGCCCGGACAGCGTAGCAGGTTCGAGAACCGGTATGCCACGTTTTTCGAGCGGTCGTGCAAGCGTGCCGAAAGGGAACTTGCGATCGGCCGCTTCGCTACCGACTGTGGTACACTCCCTGCCGTTGCACAGATCATGCGGAACAGGGGGAAGTTGTGAAGGAGTCAGACGGTCACCAGGCTGCGTCGGAAAGCCCCGGCGACGATCTACCCCCTGTTGAAAGCTCGACGACCTCCTCGCCGGAACAGGAATCTCCCCCTGAGCCCCTCTCACGCTATGAACGAATCCACCGGCTCCTGCGCCGTGACTTCCTGGTCGGCGGCGTTTCCCCGCGCTACTTCATCACCCGATGGATCTTTCTCCGGTTCTTGGGAATCATCCACGTCATTGCGTTCTTGTCGATCTGGGTTCAGCTCAGCGGCCTTATTGGCAGCAGGGGAATCGCACCCGCGAATCTATTTCTGGAACTCGTTCAGAGTCGAACCGGAATCGACCGCTATTGGAAACTCCCAACGCTGTGCTGGCTGAACAGCAGCGACTGGTTTCTTCACGCCATCTGCGGATTCGGACTGTTCTTCGCCGTCGTCCTTATCTTGGGATATGCGCCGCCGCTGTGCCTGGCCATGCTCTACGTACTGTACTTGTCGCTGGTGTCCGTTGCGCCCGATTTTCTTG
>JAHDWY010000380.1:0-237 GCA_023384315.1 Candidatus Hydrogenedentota bacterium
ACGTCGAGTCCAGAAGAAATGGCCACGGCGGGAATCTCCGGCGTGGTGGCGGATTGAGACGCCATACGGCCCGCCATGAGGTAATACCCGTCGTCCATCAGTAGCGGCGGGCAGTTCGGCAGGAAGGGCCCCGCCACATAACCGCGAGATGTCCATCTGCCCGCCGTCGCGTCGAGTTGGAAAACCTCGCAGCGCGTGACGAGATCATGCCCCACCATGTTGGACACGAACGCAAAC
>JAHDWY010000380.1:247-5232 GCA_023384315.1 Candidatus Hydrogenedentota bacterium
GACAGGAACGTCACGGGCACGTAGAAGATGCCTTGGCCGGTCTCGTCGGCCGCGATGACCTCCACATCGGACCAGGTCTTGCCGCCGTCCGTTGACCGCCGCGATCGGATGCTTGACGAGTCCTGGATTTCCGCCTCCGGGCAGTTGTACCACGCGGCAAACAACGTGTCGCCGTGCCAGACCAAGGCATTGTCGTGAAGGAATTGGTATTCCTCGTCGGCCCGGTGCACCACGACATCCCATACGTTCTCCGGATACGCGAGTTCTTCCGGACCAGGCAAGGGAACCGCAGGATTCCACAAGGTGTACTCGCCGAGGACCGGCGCCCCCGCCGCGTTTTCCGCAGCGAAGGCAATGCCACAGGACATCGCAAGGCAACCCATCGCAATGGCAATACTTCGGAAGAGCATCTACGGATCCCATTTCCAGAGTCACAGCGCGAGCGGATCGCTTCGCCCGGCAGCTAGCACGAAGCAGTTCCCAGTCCATTCCCTTGTCCGTCTGCGACAGACCATGTCAAGTAGCTCCGGTCTCCAGCCTCTTACCAATCCGCAGTCCGCAGTCCGAAATCCGCAATCACTCCAAAATCCACACCGGCGCGAACGCGGCGTGCTTGATGGTTTTGTTGTCGTCGCCTTCGTTGAAGGTGTACGTGATATGGACGCGCCCGTCGGCGCCTTCGACGAGTCCCGGATAGGCATAGCTGCCTTCACGCGGTTCCGCCCGCTCCAGGTCGCGCTTCCACTTCCACGTCTTGCCCTCGTCATCCGACAGCGCCATGGTGAGCACGTGCCGTCCCAGATCGGCGTCGTTGAAGGCCATGACCCAGCGGCCGTCCTTCAATGCGATCATCGCGAGGCTCGATCCCGGATTCGGGATGTCCGTGTCGATGGCGGGCGTCCACGTCATCCCGTCGTCCTTCGACTCGCTCCAGAGCGCGCGCTTCGGCAGGCCGCCGCTGTCGCGCATGTAAGAGTAGAGCGTACCGTCCTGTTTTCGCACGACCGCCGGCTGGATGGGCCCCAGCCCGACGATGGGCAAACTCGGCGTCCACGTCTCGCCCAGGTCGTCCGAGATGGCCATGAGCGACATGTTGAACCCGTCCGAATACAGCGGCAGCAGAATGCGGCCCGAGGGCAACACGACGGGATTCTGCCGCGTCATCCAACCCTCTTCGCGCTTGGCCTTGTCCTTCGACGCCTCGATAACCTGCTTCGAATACGGCATCGCGTACTCCGCCCAGAGGTACTCTTGCAGATCCAATTGTTCGAAAGCCTGTTCGGTGGCCGTGACGAACTCATCGCCCGGCTTTAACAGGATGGCATCCTGCCACGTCCACTCCGGCGCGCCGTCGCCCGTAAAGTTTTCCGCGCGCCGGTATTTCAGTAAGGAGTGCTCCCAGCCGTTCGCGCGCACCGCGACCCAGAAGAGCCAGAGCCGCTCCTTCGGGTCGATGAAGAGGACCGGGTTGCAGTCCGGCGTGAACGGCGTGTCTGCCATGAGGAACGGCTCGCTCCATTCCGACGAGCCCTGGCGCATCCGCGCGCCCTGGATCAGCACGTCGTTCGCATTCCGCTCGCCGGACCCGTAGAACCACGCGGCCAGCAGATCGCCGTTCGGACATTCCACAATCGTGCTGCCGTGGACGTGCTTGCTCTGTCCCGGGAAGATGAACTCCGACGAAAACGCCGCCTCCGCCCAAACCGGCCCCACCGCCAACACCGCCGCCACGATTCCCAATCCACAAAGCTTCTTCACGATACGCTCCTCACAAGTTGAAGAATTGCCCGCCCCCCAACCATAGCGCAAAACCATGCCTTGGGTCGATCCGATTGCCACCGATTCGGATTCGAGTGTGTCCGGTCGTTTTCGCAGATGCGCACAACGAGGGCGGGTTTTCCAACCCGCCGCAGTCAATCGCTCCTTGAGCATATTCGCCGTCACGATTACAGAATCACTTGGCAGAGTCCGTCTCCGTTAGCACTTTCGTCGCTCTGACCCGCGATCATTGGCAAGGCGGGTTGGAAAACCCGCCCTCCTAAGGCCCAAAGTCTACATTTCTGAGGCAATCCCCTTGATCCTCACGTTACGTGAGGTCGTAGACTTCGGGTGTGGCCACACGCATGAACCAAGGCAACTGAGGAAACCATGATGCACTCCACGGCGTTGAAGGTGGGCGAACTCGCGCGGCGGACGGGGTTGACCGTCCGCACGTTGCACCACTATGACGAACTTGGGCTCGTATGCCCGTCGCAACGGACGGAGGGCGGGCACCGCCTGTATACCGCGGCGGACATGGCGCGGTTGCAGCAGGTGGTGTCGTTGCGCGGGCTGGGCCTGTCGCTCGACGCCATCCGTGACACGCTCGACGGCGAGGGCAGCACGCTCCTCGGCGTCATCGAATCGCATCTCGCCCGGCTCGACGAACAGATCGCCGAGCAGCAGCGGCTCTTTCGCCAATTGACGTCTGTCGCCGCGGCACTGCGCGCCCGGCAGGACGTCACCGTGGATACGCTGATTGAAACCATCGAGGCAACGAACATGCTGAACAAATACTATTCGGAAGAACAACTCGACCAATTGCGCCAGCGCCGCGAAGCCATCGGTGAAGACGGCATGCGCTGTGCAGAGCAGGAGTGGGCTTCGCTCATCGAAGACATCCGCGCGGCGAGAGCCGACGGCGAAGACCCGGCAAGCGAACGCGTCCAAACCCTGGCCCGCCGCTGGTGGGACCTCATCCAACAATTCACCGGCGGCGACCCCGGCATCGCCCAATCCCTGAACCGAATGTACCAGGACGAAGGGCCCGAAGCCGCCAGCCACGGCGCGGTCGATGCGGAACTTTTCGAGTACATGGGCCAGGCGTTGGCGGCGATGAACGGGAAGGACAAGTAGCGGCCGGCCACGAACGGGAAACCAGAGGGTCAACCTATCCTCGAACCTGGTTGATCGGACCGATCCGACGAATCAGTCGGATCGGTCCGATCGGCACGCAGCATCGAGAAGCGTCCGGCTATTGCCGCACCTCGAAGACCCAGTCGCCGACGGAATCCATCTCGCCGATCGGCTCCAACGGCGCGCCGCCGTCGTCCACGCGGTCAAAGGCGACCGAATAGATCGCGTATTTCTGGTCTGTCACAACGTAGCGCAGGGGTTGTCCGTCGAAGGGGTCCACCGGTATCGCGTCGATAAACTCCGGCACGAGTTCGTCCAGGGTCTGCGGCAGCGCATCGTAAGTCTCGCGGTACCGCTCCAGCGCAACCGTCAGAAGCGTCGTTCGCGCGAACAAAGTTTCCAACGCCATTCGGTCCGTCCCATGAAGTGCTACGTAAAGCGGATGCCCGTCGAATTCCACTGACCGTCGCCACCCCGTGCCGTTGTCGCGGAGATCCTGCGTATACGTGAGCCGTTCTTCCCACGGTTCCTTGGCGAGGCGTATGAGTCTTTCGTAGGTCTTCAGGATTGCTTCCTGGTAGCTCAGCAATCGCGCTTGCCGGAACGTGGACTGGCCTGCCGGGTCGAGATAGTTGATCACGCGGCCGACGACGGATACTTCTTCGACCGCTTTTGGAATCCTCGGTTCCGCCAGCCACAGACAGCGCTCACCCGCCAGCGCGCGTACCAGGGGTTCCGGATCCGACGTGTCCACGTACAGGGTTTCGATATCCGCAAGCGTTTCAGGATACAGGTAGGCAAGTTTCAGCCCCATCTCGACCGATTCCACATGTTCAATCAAAATAGAAGTCCTCACAATCTGCGATGTCATGAAGGGTTCCCGCTCCAGGGACTTCGCCATGTGATGCATGCGTTTCAGGCATTCCGATGCTTCCCACTGGCGGCCATCAAGTAACCCATGGAGCGCAGCGAGTTTCTCCAGCCGAGCGCAGCGTTCAAGATAGTGAAAATGGGCGGGTATTGCTGACCATCTCGTCGAAAACTCGATGGGATACCGCGCCTTCGGCATGGTCGCCGCCCGTTCCAGGTGCGCGAACACTTCGCCGCAACGTTCAAGGAACGCACCGATTTCCTGCTGCAATTCCGGCAACGACGCATCGTTCCCCGACGACAATTCGAGACTGCGCAACAACGCGTCAACCGTCGCGCCATTCGGGTCGATTTCATCCAGCAGCACCGAGGCCTCGTGATACACCAGCGCCGCGTTCTCCTCGTCCGGCACGGCGGGGTAATAGGCGTTTAATTCCTCCAACGTCAAGGGTTGCCCCGCCTCGCGGATGCGCTCTTTCAGTTCCGCGATTTCCTCGCGTTGCTCGTTGGTCAGCAGCGTTATCAACGCCAGGTACGCCGCCACCCCCAGCAGAAACAGCACGCCGCCCACCGCCGCGCACCCCGCCCCGCTGAACCATTCCCGCCGCTTCCGCGCCCCTTTTCCGCGACGCCACTTCACCGCCGCACCTCGAAGACCCAGTCGCCGATCCAATCGCCGGAATCGTTCTTTTCGGCCTGCACACCGTTGTCGTCCTTCAAATCGGAGTAGATGCTGTAGATGGTATACCCCTCCTCGTGACGCCGGTACCGGAGCGGTTCGCCGTCGAAGGGGTCCAGCGTGAGTGCGGGGAGGTACGTCGGAACGAGGTCATCGAGATCAGCGGGCAGAGTGCCTTCAGAGGACCGGTACAGTTCAATCGCCAGCGCCGTGCGTGCCATTCGCAGAACGGCCGCGTCACGTGCGAACGCAATAGTGGCCCTCGCGAGTGCCGGAAGCATCGTTCTCGACATAATCTTGGGGTCAGGCAGATGCATCGTCGTTTCGTACGTCCGTTCCGACAACTCCAATCGTTCCGGCCAGGATAGGTCGGGCGCATCGGCAAGTGGTGTCAGATACTGCAGCCCGGCGAGCCGCTCGCCGGTCGCGATACGTTCGCGCCCACCGTTGAGCGCGATCCGAATGCGGCCCTCCATGGACGGCTCGGCACTCTCTGGCCAGAGTTCGTCTATAACGCCGATCCACATGCGGGAGACTGCAG
>JAHDWY010000381.1:0-2060 GCA_023384315.1 Candidatus Hydrogenedentota bacterium
AGGCGGTACTTGGCGATTTCGCGGGTGCTCTGTTCTCCGCTTCGAGCACGGAGATGATCTGGGTGTTGACGCCTGCTAAATAGGAAGTCACGTCCCCGTGGTTTCCTATCTGATCTCAAAGCCAGAGTATCCCTGGTCGTCGTCCATCCAATCGGCCGTGACGGCATCCACACGCGCGAAGGCAGGGCCTTCATCGCACCAGCTTCGCATAGCTTCCAGCATCGCTCGCGAACCTTCGAATTCGGCTTCCACCGACCCATCGCGCAGGTTTCGAACCCAACCGGTCAGCCCCAGCGATTCCGCCTGCCGGTAGGCCGCGTAGCGAAATCCGACACCTTGCACCCGGCCGCGGATCCGTATGTGGAGTCGCGGCATGACGCGTTACCGGTGCAGCTTCGCCAGCCTCGCGCGGTAGTCGGCGTGGGCGAGCGACACGGCCGCCTGGCACGCTGCGATGGCCACCGCCGGATCCGAACTCTCGATCACCGGCTGGGTGACGGGCAGAAGAGAACGGAGGTCCAGAAGGCTAATCAATCGCAAGACCGTTATGTTGATTTCTGGCATGCCGATTCGAAGCAGCTCCTGAAACACGCTGATGTTTGTCCGGTCACCGGACTCGATCAGTGCGGCCGTGGCTTCGGCGCGGCGCGTTAGAACCTCCTGATAGGGGTCGTAGCGTTGCGCCAATCGATCGCGAAGGACTTGCATGGCGACCGGGTCGCCTTGGCGTGCCAGGATGGTTGCGGAATCAAACTCAAGCGACGGCACTTTCAGCATCTCCTCGCGCATGAGTTTGGTTCCTGTCGGATCGCCGAGCGCGTGCAGTACTCGAACGACCCGGAATCGCGCACGGCCCTCTGCAGATGGAACCATCTCTCTGAGGGCGGCTAACACGTCGTCTCCACCTAGCGCGATGAGGGCGTCTGCGGCGGCATTCGCCTTTTCCTCGTTCCGCTCGGTAATCAGCTCGAGGAGCGTGGGGATGATCTCGCGGTCTCCCAGCCATGCAAGGGCGTCAATCGCTGGAACGGAAATGTCTGAGGCCCGGTCACGCAGCATCTGGTGCAATTGAGCTTTGCCGGTCGGGTCTTCGGTAAGTCCCGCCAATCGCGCTGCGCTCGCCCTCACAAGCCGGTCGCCGCTGTCGAGTCCCTGACTGACCAATTCGCTCGTGGGCGGCGGCGATCCGGCCAGGACCAGGTGGTGGGCTGCATCCAATGCCGTACGCAGATCATTGCCTGAGGCCAGGGTGTTGAGATAATCGAGAGCCGCCTGTTTCTGTTCATCAGTGCCGCCCACGGCAATCACTTCAGCCGCCCACATGCGAAGGGGTTGATTGCCCGCCGCTCCGTTGAAGATTTCGTATGCGCGATCGATGGCCCGAGTCACCACCTGTTGCTGTTCAGGCGTGAGGCCGCGATCCACGAGTGGATCGAGACGCTTGACCGTCATGACGCTTCCTTGAACGCGGATCTCCTGAATATCCGACATGAGATAATGGTTGAGCTGGCCGGACTCGGATTCCACCGTCAGGACGTTGTTCCGAACGTCCTGGATTTTGAGATTGGCATCGCTTGCATTGCTTCCTTTCAACACGACCGTGACGAGAGTGTCGGTACCCTCGATGTCACTCAGTCGCGCGCCTTGACCGCCAACCACAGGTACTTGGGCGTTCACTACAACAGCCAGAAGCACGGCAAGGACCGCTGTAAGGGTTGATTTGCTGCGTTTCATGGAATCCTCCCAGGGTATTTCGGTTCGCTAGTGCAGTTCCAGTTTTTCCTCCCGGATGATGCGGTCAAGAAACTTCTTTGCCGCGTCCAGGGAAGGCACCAGCGGGTTAATCGTCAAAGCTTGAAGGGCAAACTCGTATGACTTGTGTCGCACCGCCTCCACAGTCAGGCGGTCGCTTTCCTTTACGGACTGGAACAGACCTCGAAGAAATCGCGGGCAATTACCCACCTTCTTGGGTTTGATTCCTTTTTTGCTGATCTGGACCGGGATCTCCACGCTGCAATCGTCGGCCAAATCCCGAACTGCGCCGTCGTTTCGAACGCATA
>JAHDWY010000381.1:2070-4969 GCA_023384315.1 Candidatus Hydrogenedentota bacterium
CGACTCTTTCTTTCCTTCCAGCGCGACGATGAGCGGAAGGATCGTCTCTTCATACCAGACCGCGTTGCGCGCGCGCGTCAGCTCCGGCACCTCGGATAGCGATTCATCCTGATAGAGTTTCAGGATCTGTTGCTCCGCGTGGTGAAGTACCTCTGCGCGGAAGCGCGCGCAGGCTTGCTGCCGTTTCAGGATCTCGTCCTGGTGAAAGTACAGGCTTGTTGTGCGTGTCGGGATCATACGGAACAGTTCGATCAATGCATTGTCGAAGCCGTCGTCCTTCTCGGCCTCGAGCCGTTCAAGCACGCGCGCCATACTGCTGCGCCCCTCGACTTTTATGTCCTGGATCCAGCCCATATGGTTGAGGCCGATATAGTCGACGCAGATTTCCGACACGTCTAGACGAAGCAATTCGGCCATCTTCTTGACGTAAACGCCCGGCAGGTCGCACACGCCGAGCACGTTCAACTTGGAGTGCTTGATTAAGGCTTCGACACAAACCCCCATGGGATTGGTGAGGTTCAAAAATGTCGTATCAGGATTGACTGCCTCGATCTGCTCGGCTAACTTGAGCACCACAGGAAGGGTGCGCATGGCATTGGCAAAACCACCCGCGCCAAGACTCTCGTCGCCAATCATGCCCTGTTTTGGCGGTAACTTCTCGTCGCGCACGCGCGCCTGCATGCCGCCTACGCGAATATGATTCAAGGTGTACTTGGCGCCGGCCACGCCTTCCGCGGGATTGGTAGTTGCGATGATGGAAGACGGAAACCCGCTCTTGTTCAACAAACGCTGGCAGAAACCAGCGACCAACTTGAGCTTGGGCCCCTCGCGCCCGATGAGCACGATTTCCTTCACGTTCAAGTTGTGCGAGATGATGGAGAGAATCAGCTCCGGAATGTAGACGCTGCTTCCACCGAGAATGGCAATGCGATCGATCACTTCGAATACCCCTTCGTCGCCGTCATACCTTCACGGATTCCATCATAATTCCGCGCACGGCGTCAAAGGCGGACCGTATGGCCACTCCCGACGGTTTGGGCCGGGTTTCCAGCGTGACCCGTCCCGCGCGAATCGCTTCGACAATGCCCAACGCCGTGGGTTCCGCGTCGATCCATGAATATGTCGTATCCATGTAGGGTACCCCATGGGTGTCTGAGGTTCCCAGCAGAGGCAGCCCGAAGCGGATCGCCGTGCGTGCTGCCCAACGGTTGGGGTTCAGCCCACGGACGTAAAGGGAACTCCACTCAATCGCGTCGAACACGTCGATATGGCGAACCAGATCGCCCATCAAGCTGCTTGGTGCGGGATAGTAGGGGTGGGGCGCGACGAACGCGGCGTCCTTCCGTCCGATCTCTCGCAGGTCGTCGAAGGTATCCGCAGCGAGATGATCGGGATGGGGGTTCAGGATCAACACATGCTTTCTGGAAATGAACTTCTCGATGCCCGGTACCAACATCAGGTTGCGGCGCGTCGCGTATTCGGCGAGCCGGTCTTGGTAGAGGTTCAAATCATGGCACGTGATCGCGAGCACGTCCATTCCGGCTGCGGCAACGGCATCGATGAGCATCTCTGCGGAATGCGATAGGGTGTCGAAGGGATCATCCGCTACATGTGTATGGAGGTCGGCTTTGAGGCGCTTCATCGACGCTATACCATTCCCGGTTTCGGACGTTCTCGAACGTCTGACGCTATCCATTCCTGCGTGGACATGTCAACCTTGCGGACGCGCCACACCCACACACGGCAAAGGCGCGATGACGAGCTTCAGGCACCCCGAACGGCCGACCCGCATCATAGCAATCGAATTGCCTCCCATTCAAAAGTCTCGGCACCATGTCGCCGAGTGCGGGATTCGTTCGAATGGCGTGAGGAATGGCTTACCCCAGCCCGGAGACTTAGAGAATGAGGTCGTCCGGATCGGTCAGTGGAATCTGGTCCGCGCATCCGGGGCATTCTGAAGGGTCGTAGCTGCGCATGGCGAGGTGAGCCAGAGGCTTGTAAGGGCAATCGAACTTCGCGTCGCCGCCGCTGCGATCGATGAGCACCGACACGCCCGCCACCCGGGCGCCCCGCTCGATGAGGTGGTCGATGGTCTTCTGAACGGAACCCCCGGTGGTAACGATGTCCTCGACGACGAGTACGTTTGTCCGGGGCTCCAACTTGAATCCCCGCCGCAGCGACATGGTTCGGCCGTTGTCGTCTTTCTCGGTGAACACTGCGCGGCAATCCAATTGCCGCGCGGTTTCGTAGGCCAGCAGTATTCCGCCGGTAGCGGGGCCAACGACCAATTCAATATTCTCCTTGGCCCACTTCTCCGCCATGCCTTTGCAGAGTTTCTCCGTATAATTCGGATACTGAAGGACGCGCGACGCCTGGAGAAAATGAGCGCCGTGACGCCCGCTCGCGTAGACGAAATGGCCTTCCAGCAGCGCGTTGGTCGCGCGAAAGATGTCAATGACTTGACCGGACGTCATAGGGCAAGTTCCTTCTTTATCAGTTGTACGGCTTCTGCCGGTTTGTCGTGACCCAGGATAGGCCGGCCGACCACGATAAAATCGGACCCGTACTCTGCGGCTTGCCGGGGCGTTGTTATCCGGGATTGATCGTCCTTGCCGGCCCAGTCGGGGCGTACGCCGGGACTCACCAGTACGGGCTCGTCGCCAATGGCCTTGCGCAACGCAGGTACTTCTAACGGTGACGACACGATCCCGTGCGCCCCGGCCCCCACGGCCAATGCGGCTAAGCGGGTAACCGCTTCGGCGGGCGATTCGTCCAACCCCATCTCCTCTTTGAGAATTTCCGCGCTGACGCTAGTGAGGACCGTAACGGCGAGCACTCTGGTCGATGAGCCTTCGACAGCTTCCCGCGCCGCGGCGATCATCTTCGACCCGCCGAGGGC
>JAHDWY010000381.1:4979-5222 GCA_023384315.1 Candidatus Hydrogenedentota bacterium
GCCGCGGCGCGCGCCGCGTGCCGTACCGTGTTTGGAATGTCGTGCAACTTCAAGTCGAGGAAGACGCGCTTCCCGTGGGCGGTCAAATACCGTGGAAGCGTGGGGCCGGTGCGAGAGAACAACTGCAACCCGATTTTGAACCAGTCGCAGCCGTCGCAATTGCGCACCGAATTAATCGCTTGTTCGCGAGAATCCACATCCAGTGCTACGATCAATTCCGTCTTGCGACTCATAATGCTCAAA
>JAHDWY010000382.1 GCA_023384315.1 Candidatus Hydrogenedentota bacterium
ACGGCCGCCGTGGCGGTGCAGCGACAGCACGATTCCTTCGCCTACGTTTCCGGCGGACTTGAGCCGGGCGACTTGGTCGTAACAACGCGGCTCATAAAGCCCCTCGATCATTCGCTGCTCGACATCACCGTTCTCACGGATACCGTGCAATGAGATCCATCCTCACGGCCATCGTCGGTCACAACGTCCTCGCCAACGTGGTCCTCGTGACGATTGTTGTCGTGGGCATGCTCGCCACGGTCAATCTCGTGCGGGAAAGCATGCCGCAATTCGACATCAACATGATCTTGGTGGAGGTCCCTTTCCCTGGAGCCGACCCTGAGGAAGTCGAGGAAGGGGTCTCGCAACGCATCGAGGCGGCCATCGACGGGTTGGAAGGGATCAAGCAGTACACAACGGGATCCTGGGAAGGCCGTGCGACCGTGGAGATCGAGGTGGCCGAAGGCTTCGACCTGAACGAAGTCAAAGACGAAGTACAGAACGCCATCGACACTATCGATACCTTTCCCGTCCGGGTCGAGCGGCCCCGCGTTTCCGAGATTAAGGACGACGAGTTCGTCATTGCGCTGGCACTGTATGGGGACGTCCCGGAACGCCAGCTCAAGGAATGGGCCGAGGACGTGCGCGACCGGTTGCAGCGGACCGAAGGGGTATCGCTTGTGGAAGTGGGCGGCACGCGGCCCTATGAGATCGCCATCGAGATCTCGAAATCCAAGCTTCTCGAATATGGACTCACCCTCGAAGAGGTCGGCAATGCCCTGCGCCGGGGCAGCCTCAACCTCCCCGCTGGCACTGTTCAAACCGAGGGCGAGGACATCCGCATCCGCATGATGGGCCGCCGGTATACGGGCCGCGAGTTCGCCAGTATTGTCGTCCGGTCGTCCATGGATGGTGAACTAATTACGCTCGACAAGATTGCATCTATCCAGGATGGCTTCGTCGAGAAACCCGCGTACACGTCGTTCAACGGCCACCCCTGCGTCATCGTCGAAGTGATGAAAGCGCCCGGCGAAGACGCGCTGGATATTGCGGAACGGGTGCGGGCGTTTGGCGAAAAGGAGACCGCCACGCTTCCGCCGCAGCTTCACGTGGAACCCTGCTTCGACGATTCCGAGTTCGTCCGCGGTCAGTTGGATTTGCTCGTGCGCAATGGCATCGTCGGACTGATCCTCGTGGTGCTCATCCTCTGGTTCTTTCTGAACACCCGGCTGAGCTTCTGGATCGCCATGGGCATTCCCATTTCAATCAGCGGCGCCCTCATTCTCATGTGGGCCATGGGGCAGACCATCAACCAGATTTCGCTGATCACGTTCATCATCGTGCTCGGCATCATCGTGGACGATGCGATTGTCGTCGGTGAGGCCATCTTCGTGCACCGGCAGCAAGGCCAGACCGCCCTGCAAGCAGCGGTCAACGGCGTATTCGAGATGAGCGCGCCCGTGCTGGCTGCCGTGCTGACGACCATCGCCGCGTTTCTGCCTCTGGCATTTGTCCCGGGTATCCTGGGCAGGATTATCGTCATCATGCCCATTGTCGTGATATCCGCCTTGCTGGTGTCGCTTGTCGAGTGTCTCTTCCTGCTGCCCGCTCACCTGAACCATCTTCCCGAACCAAAGCCACGTCGCAACGCTCCGGACCATTGGCGCGCGCGGGTCCTGCGGATTCACGAATACACCAGCCACGCGCTGGAGCGGTTCGCCGAGCGCGTCTACGCGCCCATCGTCCGAGTCGTCGTACGCCATCGGTATGTCACGGCGTGTGTCTCGCTCGCGGTCGTGCTCGTGACCGTGGGCCTGGTCGGCGGCAAAGTCGTGCGGATCGTGTTCTGGCCGCCGGTTGATGGGAACACCCTCCGCGCGCTTGTCGAGTTTCCGGCGGGAACCTCGCCGGAGGTCACGCGCGATGCGATTGACCGGACCCGCGAAGCTTTCCAACAACTCGCCGGGCGAACCGCTACGGTCAGTGGCGAACCGCTTATTCGCAACATTTACACAAACGTCTATGACTTCTCGCCCCACATGGGGCGGGTCATCGTGGAGATGCTCGGCACTTCGAAGCGCGGCATCCACTCGCAGGAACTGGCCGCGGCGTGGGAGAAAGAGGTCGGCGCCATCCCCGGCGCGGTGCAGCAGTCCTTCGTCGAGGAACAGGTCGGTATGGACGGGCCGCCCATCGAGATCTGGCTCCAAGGCAAGGATCTCGACGCCTTGCGCGCCGCCGCCGAGGAACTGAAGGCGAAACTCCGCGAGTATGACGGCGTGTTTCAGGTGGCCGATGATTTCCGCTCGGGCCGGAAAGAACTGCGCGTCCATCTGAAGCCCGAGGCGCATACCCTTGGTCTGACGCTCGATGAAGTCGCGCGCCAACTCTACGCGGGTTATTACGGCGACGAGGCCATCCGTCTTCAACGCGGCCGCGACGACATGCGCGTACGCGTGCGGTACCCTGAGGACGAGCGGCGAACCCTCGCGGAGCTGGATCAGATCCGCATCCGCACGGTGGCCGGCATGGAAGTGCCGTTCCGCTCGGTGGCAGACGTGGAACTCGCCGAAGGCGTCGCCTCCATCAAGGGAAGCAATGGGCTCCGCCGCATCGCGGTAACCGCGTCGGCCGACGTGACACGCGCGAATCCCAGCGATATCATCGCCGAACTGGGCGAAAGTTATCTCGACGATCTCGCGGCGCGGTACGGGCAGATCCTGTGGACCGTCGAAGGGGTCGAGGAGAGCAATCAGGAAACCCTCGCGGGACTGAAGAACGGCTTTCTCATCGCGCTGCTTGGCATCTACACCATCCTCGCGACCGTGTTTCGGTCCTACATCCAGCCGCTCGTGATCCTGCTCATCGTTCCCTTCGGCATCGCCGGCGCCATCTTCGGGCATCTGGCGCTGGGGATCCCCGTGACGTTCCTGAGCCTGTTTGGAATCGTGGCCCTGGCGGGTGTCGTGGTGAACGACTCCATCGTGCTGACAGAATGCGTGAACAATCTGCTGGCACAGGGCACCGCGTTTGCCGATGCCGTATGCCTGGGGGGAGTGCGCCGTTTCCGCGCCATCTTCCTGACCACCGCGAGCACTTGCATCGGCCTCACGCCGCTCATTCTCGAACGCGACCTGCAGGCGCAAGTCGTCATCCCCATGGCGGTGTCCATCGCGGCGGGCGTCGCGTTTTCCACGCTGCTGACGCTGCTGTTTCTCCCCGCCATGCTTGCCATCGTCAACGATCTGCGCCGCGCGTTGCACCGCGCGCTGACCGGCGATTGGCCCACCGCGGAGCAGGTCGAACCCGGCGCGAAACGGCTAACGTCCCCTACTGGGACCGCCGAAGCGATCCCTGCGGAATCGTAAGGAAAACAGGGGCGGTGCCCGGTAGGCACTCGGTGGCGCGCGAAGGCTGTCTACGGATTGCGGTACTCAGGATAATGTTTCGCGAGACAATCTGGGCACAGGCCGTGGCTGACGGCGGCATCGGAGTGAGCCTCGATATAGGTCTCCAGCCGTTGCCAGGACTCCTCGTCGGTGCGGATCTTGTGGCAGTGCATGCAAATGGGTAGGACGCCTTGCAGGGTGCGTACGTGGGCCCGGGCACCTTCCAACTTCTCGTTCTGTTCGATTAACTCCCGGTGCCGCGCGAGAATCTCCTGCTGCTGCTTCTTTGTGATTTTCTGGTACACGTTGATCGACACGATCGTGAGCGCGATCGCGATCGCCGTGATCGTCGCGCACAATGCGACGTTGAGCAGCAGCGTGGCGTAAATGTTCCGGACGATCCCGATTTCAGCCTTCTCCACGACGAGATACAGATCGAGTTCGGGCACGAACCGGGTGAATACGTGAATGGTATCGCCGTTCCTACGGTACCTGAGGGTTGCCCGTTCCGTCGTCAGCATCTCACCGGCGATGGAGGAGAGCCCTTCCATGGCGTGAATGTTATCGCCACGGCTCATGAGGGACTCGCTTGCGATGGTGACGGTCCCATCCCGCGCGGCCAGGAAGATTTCACTGCCGTACTTTTCGCGGTAGTCCTCCATCAGCCCGCTCACCGCATTCGTGGTCAGGCCAACCCCCGTCGCGCCGATAAAATTGCGATCGTAGTCGTACACCTTGTGATTGATGAAGATCGTCATGGCGTCGCGGTTCGCCATGTCGGGGTCGATATTGATTTCGTAGTCGGTAGCCATCTCACGCACCCGGAAAAACCACTCGTCCCGTTCTTCGTCGGGATGGACGTGCTTCAGAACGCCGTCGCCATAGTAATAGGCGCGCGTGCTCTCCGAGACCAGGAACGTGGAAAACAGGTCGTACTTCGTCCGAATCTGTGTCAGGTATTTCGCGATATCCCCGGCATCGTGTTCACCCGCCAGCATCCAGTCGCGCAGAAACGTGTCCTCCGCCATGAGAGAGGAAATCAGGATAGGCTCCAGCAGGTCCCGGCGAATCTCCGAGTAGACGTTGTCGCTGGTTAATGGGAGGGCCGTTGACGTCATGTGCTTTCGCAACGACTCGCGGGACACGAAATAGCTCAGCAGGCTGGTCGTCAGAAAGCCGACCACGAGCCATAAGCTCAGCCGAAGCAGTAATATGCGTTTCTCGCGAGCAGAATGCATCGAACTTCGATTTCCCCCGGACGCAGGCCAGATTTGAGCGATCATGTTCGGTCGTTCCAGTGCCTGCCACGAACGGGACTTGCCGGTCTGTACCGTCTGACATGAGAGCGCCGGATGCTATTGGCCAGAACCCCCGGCCAAATCATTATCCCGAAAGTCGAGACCCATGACCTCGAGGCGGCGTACCCTGCCGCAATCGATCGGCGCCAGTATACACGAAGTCCTCACCGGCTTCGCTCGAATTCCGCCGCGTTCTTGTACAAGAGGCCTCAGAGGATGACGTACGTGTAGACGCCGCCGTCCTTGACGGTGTCCTTGCATGCGTCCTGCTCGCTCTCGGGGATGGTCTTGCACTCGCTCTTGGTTTCGATTTCGATGATGAAGATCGCGGACGCCGGAATGGAGTCCCGGGTGAGACGCTTGACATGCTTCATGGGTATTCCCTCCCGTGGGCCTTGCAAGCTTTCAGGCACTATAGCAGAGAAACCGCGATTTGAGAACCGGCGCGCCGCGTCGCTCTGAAGCCAGCCCGCGATCCTACTGGAACGCCGCGCGCGGCACACCTGTAGCCTCCGGCTTCCACGCCGGACGTCTTCCATCCCCGTGCTGGGGGGTG
>JAHDWY010000383.1:0-4560 GCA_023384315.1 Candidatus Hydrogenedentota bacterium
TTCCCAGAGATGTGAGCGCACCATGTGCGACGCCTTGGTCTGGGCAATTTTGTGGGCCTTATCGGTGACAGTGACGCCAACGCCACGGCGCGTCGTGACAAACCCCATCAATTCCAGGTCGCGATAGGCCTTGATGACGGTGTTGGTGTTTACGTTAAGCATGCTTGACATGTCACGCGCGGGGGGCACTCGATCTCCCGCCATAAGCCGTTTGGATGCAATGGCAAACATGATCTGGTTTTCGATTTGCACATAGACCGCGATAGGGCTGTCGATGTTCACGGTAAACTTCAGCTTCTCCTGCATGGACTCCACCTCAATTTAACTTTCGTATTGGAATTCGAAGCGACCCCCTGTGGCCACAGAACGCAATCAAATCATAACTGCTCTTCGCCAAGAAAGCAAGCGTATTGCTAAACGAATGAACGTGTTACTGGGTTCGTCCTAGAACGGGAGTAAGTGAAGGTGAATCAGGGTGTTGACGGAAGAGGTGCGCAGGCGGAAATAATGGGCGAATCGGAACTCAACCGTATGGCGCCGCTACGGCCTCAAAGCGCATCTCATTGAAGTCGTAAAGTAATCTCTTGTCGACTACACCCTTAGACGACAGGATGCCAGTTTGTATCCGGCCCCCGGCCGCCCAGACCAACCGGCCGCGATCCCAGTCCGCCCATTCCCAGTCGCGGCAGTCAAGGATGTCGTCGAGCCCGGCGTTCTCCAGTTCGTGTTCATCGAAATAGCAGCCCCGGCCGGGCCGGTTACACGTGGCATAAGCCAGCTTACGCAAGGTCCAACCGCCGGGCAACGTGAGTTCGAAGATTGCGTGTACGTTTCGTGGCAGGGCGTTACGATTCAACTGGCAGAATTGCCATTCGCGGTCAACCGGCTGGCGGAATCGCTCACAAGCCACCAGTTTCCATCCATCGCGGATCAGGCGGTGATAATATACCCCCGGGCATTCGCCTCCGTAGTACGCCGAAAACGGGTACTCCAGGCGGGTCAATCCGGGCGGAGTTCGGACAGACTCCACGGTGCCGCAGCCGGCATTCAGCCAGTATTCGCCGGTGCTGAGAAAGAGTCCGCCACCGTTCCAGCAGTCTCCCTTGGGCCAGAATCCGATGGCCTTCAAGTAGGGCGCCCGGGAAATGGCGGTCCAGGAACCCTTCGAGTCCGTGTGCCACTTCCCGTTCATGGCGAAGTAAATGAGGTGCTTGCCGTCGGGAGAAAGGTCGCTGCGCCGTTCGTAGATGCGGCCGCGAAGCCATTGGCCCACCGTGAAGGTGTCGGTGGCGCGATCCCAGCCGACGGTCGCGACGCTCTTCGCGGGGCCACGGCGGATGATGACGGCGTAGGGGGCGTCCTTCGCCATAAGTACGTGCAATCGTGCCGGA
Organism: Candidatus Hydrogenedentota bacterium; assembly: GCA_023384315.1. GTDB lineage: Bacteria > Hydrogenedentota > Hydrogenedentia > Hydrogenedentales > SLHB01 > JAHDWY01. Next base: position 1,392 of record JAHDWY010000383.1, read on the forward strand.
TGACGGGCCAATTTTCTCAGTCCTTCGTTGGTCGCATAGCGCTGGCGGCTCTTAGTGTACTGAATTGGAAGTGCGTTCGGTAATGGGGTTTGGGGTGTGGGGTGTGGGGTGTGGGGTGTGGGGTGTAACGGTATCGGAACTTTGCCGGGCGGCTATGGCGTTCCTTGAGTGTATGCCGATTTCAAATTTGAGATCTCAGAGCCATGAAACGCGTTACCAAGGAGTGGCGCGGTCAGAACCGCGGACGATTCATCTTTAAGGCGATTTTGGCGTTTTGGAACCGCTGCCGATGGACGGAGCATAGTGTCTACAAAAGGACTCCAAAAGAAACTCGTTCTCCTTTTCTTAAGTACTTTGGTGGTCGGTTCGTCGGTGTAAGACTATATGCGAAAGGAACGATCCTGATGGGCTCCATCAAAGATGCTGGGGTTTTCGAGGGGGCCTGCGTCAGAAAAGTAGGAATCAGGCGGCTTGGGCATCCCAGTAGTCGTGGAATCGATTGAAGAGGATAGCGTAGCGCAGGGCGACAGTGGCGTCCGTTGATTCGACAAGATGCCTTTCCGATCGGGATAATAGGTATCGCATCTGCACGATTTGGGCCGACTACGTTTAGGATTTGCGAACCGTGGCGCACGTACGCGATAAACATACCCACTACGAGAGCGACGCCGATTCGAGCGCGGGCGGGGAGCCGGTACAGGACCGCCTGGCTCGACCTATCCGCGATCTGCGCATTTCCGTCACGGACAAGTGCAACTTCCGTTGCCCGTATTGCATGCCGGCCGACCGGTACGGGGAAGGGTATCCCTTTCTCACGCGGCAAGACCTGCTCAGCTTTGAAGAAATTGTCCAACTCGCGCGGGCGTTCGCCCGGTCTGGTGTCCGGAAGCTCCGGCTGACCGGGGGCGAGCCGTTGCTGCGGCGGGACTTGTCCCTACTCGTGGAGATGCTCGCCGGGATCGACGGGATCGAAGACCTGGCCTTGACCACCAACGGCATGCTTCTGAAACAGCATGCGGTAGCGCTGCGGCGCGCGGGTCTGCATCGCGTAACGGTGAGTCTCGATTCCCTGGATGATACGGCGTTCGCCGCGATGAACGGCGGCAGGGGAAGTCTTGGGGAAGTGCTCGACGGGATTGCCGCGGCCGCGGCCGCGGGTCTAGACCCCATCAAGATCAACGTCGTGGTGAAACGCGGTGTAAACGACCATACCGCAGCCGGCCTCGCGGAACATTTCCGGGGCACGGGGCACATCGTGCGGTTCATCGAATACATGGACGTGGGGACGCTGAACGATTGGCGGCGGACCGAGGTGGTGCCTTCGGCGGAGGTGCTTGGGCGCATCGCCGAGAAGTTCCCCGTTGAACCCGTCGACCGGGACTATCCCGGTGAAGTGGCGGAGCGGTACCGGTATGTAGACGGCGCGGGGGAAATCGGGTTTATTTCGTCCGTGACGGCGCCGTTCTGCGGCGGGTGTACGCGGGCGCGTCTGTCCGCTGACGGCAAGTTGTTCCTGTGTTTGTTTGCGAAGGAAGGCCATGATCTGCGGGCGCCTCTACGCGAAGGCGCGGATGATGGCGCGCTGGAAGCGGTGATTCGCGCGATTTGGGGACGCCGGACGGATCGGTATTCGGAGATGAGGAAGAACGCGGGGACGACTCGCGGGGCGAATCAAAAGGTCGAGATGTATCATATGGGGGGATGAGACGGTTTGGATTGCGGATTGGCGACTGCGGATTGCGGATTGAAAGAAAGGCGGGAGGCGGGAGACCGGAGGAGTCTACACGGACGGACACGGACCTGCACGGACGGACACGGGACCTGCACATCCTGTTAGCGCGGTCCGAGCCGACGTTCCCAGTAGGCGGAAATCTAATCTTGGCGGCAGACCGGATGGATTCACCGAAGGTTGTGGTGACGTCGTGGTTATCGCGTGATTCGTGTTTGGGATTTTGAATTTGTTTCGGATTTCGAGATTTGGATTTCGGATTTGGATCGGAGCCAGGGACACCCATGTTATCGCACATTGATGAGAACAATCAGCCTCGCATGGTGGATGTGGGGGAGAAGAGCCCCACGCAACGGAGTGCGCGGGCGCGGGCGGTCGTCGCGCTGCCGGATGCGGTGTGGGACGCGTTGCAGGATGGCGACATTCAGTCCAAGAAGGGCCCCGTGTTTCAGACCGCGATCGTCGCGGGTACCATGGCGGCGAAGAAGACGAGCGAGCTGATTCCCTTTTGCCATCCCATTGGACTCGACCACTGCCACATTACCATCGAGCCTAACGACCGGCAGGAATTGGTCATTGAGTGCGAGACCAGGGTGACCCACAAGACCGGAGTCGAGATGGAGGCCCTGACCGGCGCGACGGTTGCCGCGTTGACGGTTTACGACATGTGCAAAGCGTTGTCTCACGACATCGCGATTAAGGACGTGCAGCTTGTGGAAAAGCGGGGCGGGAAGAGTGACTATGGGGTGTAGTCATTCGGCGCACGAACGGCCTGCGCGGCCCGGCTACCGGTTCAATCCCTTCGAAATCGCCGTCTGCGGTCCCGACGATGCGGTCCGCGCCGCGCTCATCGCGCGGCTTACGGCCCGGTTCGAGGCTGGGCATACCGTCGGTCACGTCATGGAACGCGATCCCCAAATGGCCGCCGAAACGGTCGAGCAGATGGGTGCCAGCCTCATCGTGGGCGATGGGCAACACGGGCTCATGTATCCCGAGCATCACGACGATTACCTCAGTCCGCGACCGCTGATGGATGTGGACCTCGTGTTCGTCGAGTCGACCGGGAACCCGTCCATGCCCAAGCTGGTGGCCGTGGGCGATGGCGAATTGGACGAGGACTACGAGGATGTCATCGCCTATGTGGGCGCGCCGGAGGCCTGTCCGATTCTGCCGTCGGACGCGGAGTACTACAGCTTCGACCAGATGGCCGCAGTTCTGACGCGGATCGACGCGCACCTCTTCGAGGTGATTGACCGGCTGCCCCTCTACGGCTTGGTCCTTGCCGGTGGGAAGAGCACGCGCATGGGGCAGGACAAGTCGGCGCTCCGCTATTACGACAAACCGCAGGTGGCGCATTGTCTCGAGATGCTCGGGCAGTTCTGCAAACGGGTGTACGTTTCCTGCCGCGCAGACCAGGAGGCGGCGTTCGCGCATTACGAG
>JAHDWY010000383.1:4570-5187 GCA_023384315.1 Candidatus Hydrogenedentota bacterium
CGCATTCCCGACGCTTTCCTCGATATGGGGCCCATGGGCGGGATTCTTTCGGCATTGCGGTTCGACGTCGGCGCGGCGTGGCTGGTCCTGGCCTGCGACTTGCCTTTTGTGAACCACGAGACGCTGGACGGGCTGGTCCAATCGCGGAACCCGTTCAAATTGGCGACGGCGTATGTGAGCGCCAACGATGGGTTCCCGGAACCGCTTTGCGCCATCTATGAGCCGAAGAGTATCCACCGGATGTTCGGGTTTCTCGCGCGGGGGTATCAGTGTCCGCGCAAAGTGCTCATCAACTCCGACACGCAACTCATCGAGCCGCCGCAGCACGGCGAATTGGATAACGTGAACCATCCCCACGAATACGAGGCCGCGCGGGAGGCCCTCGGCGGGGCAGGGACGGAGTCGCCGTGAGAGGAAAAATAGGGACAGTCACCTTTTCGTTGTTGCTGCGCCAAGAACATAACGGAGTGTCTGAGAAACGAAAAGGCGACTGTCCCGATTTTTCTTTTAAGACCCCCCCTCTAGCTCCCCCCGCGGACGGGGGGAGAATCGCCGCTTTTTTCAGTGCGCGGATTGAAATAAACAAAGACGAGCCATCCACAGACATTGAGTTCTTG
>JAHDWY010000384.1:0-514 GCA_023384315.1 Candidatus Hydrogenedentota bacterium
GGATATTCAGATAGGAATAGGATCCGACGGCAATCAACGTGACTATTCCAACACATGCCGTCGCAACAATCGCCCGGTACCGCTTCATGAAGCGCCAGAACAACTCGGACGGTTGATAGACGTGGGCTTGGACGAGGGAGCCGGAAAGAAAGCGTTGCACCTCATCCGCGAGTTCCTTTGCAGATTGATAGCGCGTATCCGGATCGCGCGCCATGGCTTTCCGGCAGATGGCGGCGAGATCCGTGGGAATGCGGGGGTCGAACTGGGAAACTTCTACCGGATGAGCTGTCAGGACTTTCGCCAGAACTTCCTTGGAAGATTTGCCGGCGTAGGGCGCATGCTTCGAAAGGAGTTCATAGAGGACGGCGCCCAAGGCGTAAACGTCGCTCCGTTCATCGATCTGATCCAGCCGCCCCGAGGCCTGCTCGGGAGGCATGTATACGGGTGTGCCGAGAGCCTGACCGGGCAGGGTCCTGGCCAGAAGCACCGCGTCGATCGATTCAGTTGCATCATC
>JAHDWY010000384.1:524-853 GCA_023384315.1 Candidatus Hydrogenedentota bacterium
GAGGGGGAGCGGCTGGGCTTCGTGCTCGTGGCGGGAATCGATCGACTTGGCGAGCCCCCAATCCAGTACAACCGTTTCGCCGAACTCGCCTACCATGACGTTGCCGGGCTTGTGTCGCGGTGAATGACGTGGCGGCTGTGGGCGTAGGCAATCGCGTTGCACAAATCAACGAAATGGGGCAACAACGCCAACCGCTCCTCGAGCGACTGCGCCACTTTGATCGCGTCGTGGAGCGTCCGGCCGCGGACCAGCCGCATGGTGTAGTAGAGGCTGCCATCCGTGCGCCTTCCCAATTCATAAACCGGCACGATGGAGGGATGCTCGAGCTG
>JAHDWY010000384.1:863-5169 GCA_023384315.1 Candidatus Hydrogenedentota bacterium
CCCGTGATTCGGGCCTCATGCAGGAACCGCGCCATGATGGGCCCGGCGACATCTGCGGGGGTATGGCCGTCAATGGCGACACCGTCCACCGGCAGCAGTTCCTTGAGCGCGACCTGCCTTCCCAAATCCCGATCGAAGACCACGAGAATCCGGCCCATGCCCCCCCGCGCATGTTCCCCGATGTGCGCGTACCGTCCCGGGCTTTCGTTGACGCCTCCCGATGCGCCTGCGGGTGAAGGAGCGCTGCCGGCCGGCAGTAGCGTCAGAGTCGAGCGGAGAACCCCCTCGTTCGTCCGAGTGATGGCGCCGAGGAACGTATCGAGAATCTGATCGTTGCCGCAGCGTCACAGACGGCTCGCCGCCGTCGAGGTTAATGGCATGCTCCAGGATCGCGTTGATATACCGCGAATCGGCTTCGCTCAATTTGCCCGAAGCAACGAGGTGCTGGGACAGGGACTCGGTGTCTTCTTGCGACCATGCTCCGGACGCCTCGGCCAGTTCCAGACGACTGACACAATTCAACTGCGCAGCAAGAATTCCAAACGCAAGATCGCGATCTACGTTCATGAATCCCCCAATACGTGTCCAGGTAACGTCAAGGCAACGACATGCTACCCAAAAGGAATTGCGTAACCACCGCAAACCATCATACGGTGTACACAGGTCGAAATCGACCTCACCGGCTCGTCCATGGCGGGTTTTGCCCTTCATCCGCACCATGCGCTAGGATACCGATGCAAGTCAGTGCGGGTGTTCACACATAACGAGGAGGGACTTTCCATGGGACGCATGAACTTTGGCGGCCGATTGCGGCTGGTGGCGGCAGTAGCACTTGTTGTTGCCGGTGCCGGAAACCTGGTTAGCGCGAATGCGCAACTTCCGCCATCAACCAATCTCGACAGTTTTGCCATCAAAATCTTCCGCGTCGAATCCGGACTCTATCCCTTCGTCCAGGTGTACTTCCGTACCTTCAACCAGGACATGAGGCCGCTTGTCAACTTAAACGAGCGCAATATGGGCGTTATGGTCAATGGCCGTTCCTACGACATGGCGAAGATGCAATTCGTCGTCCAGACGATCAGTCATCGCGAAGAAGCGATTCGGTCCGTGCTTGTGATCGACTGCAGCAAGACTATGGCCGGCACACCCTTTGAGGAAGCGCTGACCGCAGCGGCCCGATATATCGACAGCAAGCGGCCGCAAGATCAGGTTGCCGTACTCGCGGTGAACGATGCCTCGGAAGGATACGAAGTCATCTCGAACTTCGAGCGCGATCCGGAGGCGTTGGGCCGGCGGCTTGCGGACGTGAAGTGTGACGCAAACACAACGCGGCTGTACGACGCGATCGGCGCGGCGATGCAAATGTGCGGCATGGTATCGCAAGGCGGCGTGAGCACGGGCGACGCGGAGTATATCGTCTCGAATTCGATCGTCGTATTCTCCGACGGGAAGGACGAAGGTAGCGCCCTCCAGCGGGAGGATTTGATGACGCGGATTTCCAATCTGTCCGTGCCGATTCCGATCTATTCGCTGGCGTACAGCCGTGTGGATGCATCGCACCTCCGCAATTTGGAGGCCCTTTCCAAGAACTCCTTCGGAATCTACTATCCCTTGGGCGAGGCCATCGATCGCATGCAGCGCTGCGTGGAAGACGTGCAGAACATCCTGCAGAACGACTATGTCCTTGTCTTCCGTTCCTACCAAGAAGTCGATGGCGACAAACACCCCGTGAAGATTGGTCTCGAATACCCGACGGGCAGCGGAAAGATGACCTACCAAAGCGCGGAATTCGAGGCCGTCGAACCGCCCCCCATGGACAAAGTGCTCGAAGCGCAGAATCAGTTCGCGGAACGGTTGAAGCCCCTGCCCGACGGCAATCCGTACTTGAGCAATCCCCACGTGGCCGGTCAGGAAGGCCAGGGGTGATCCGGGTACTCCCGGGAGGTCCGGTGGGAGGACCATGCGCGTGAGTGCGGACGTCGACGCTACGATATCGACAGGGGTCCGCGCGTACCTGGTGGCGGTGAACCCTGCGCTGGCCCATGGCGAGTACGTTGTGGGGTCCGCGCAAACGCGACTGGGGCGAGACGCGTCGGCGTGTGCGGTCGTGGTATCGGGTGACACCGTTTCACGCGTTCATGCCGGGATCCGGGCAACCCCGTCCGGCGAATTTGTCATCGAAGACGCCAACTCCACGAACGGGACTTTTGTCAACGGCCAACGAATCGCGGCTGGTGTCGCGTTAAACGAGGGTGATTCGATCGGCCTCGGTTCCGCAGGCGTGTTCCACCTCCGTTTCCAGCGCGAGAGCGGCCGGGATCGCCCGTGGACCCTGCGACTCCCGGACAAAAACACCTGGACGATTGGCCGCGCGCAAACCAACGATATATCTCTCGGGTTTGAATCCACCGTATCCTCACAGCACGCGATCCTCAAACGAAAAAACGGCCGGCTTGATATCCACGATCAGGGGAGTCTGAACGGCACCTACGTGAACGGGCGGCGCGTTCGCCGCGCGTCCCTCGAGGAAACGGATGTCGTCCGTATCGGGTCTACCATGTTGCGGTTTCAGATCGGGGCCGACGGAAGCGTGCAATTGACCCGGCGCGATTGTGGGGGCGGGATTGCGCTCGAATGCGTCGCGTTGACGCGTTCGGTCAAAGGCGGGGCGGTATTCTCCCCCACCACGCGCCGCATTCTGGATCAGATCAGTCTCGCGATACGCCCCGGCGAGTTCGTGGGGCTTCTGGTTCCCAGCGGCGCGGGCAAATCGACCCTGCTCAAGTCGCTGAACGGGTTCACCCCTCCGGACTACGGCTGCGTATTGCTGAACGAGACGCCATTATTCCCCTGTTACGACATGTTCAGGAACTCCATTGGATACGTGCCGCAAGACGATATTGTCCATTCTGAACTCAGTGTAGAGTCCAGTCTCGACTACGTGTCCAGGTTGCGGTTGCCTGCGGACGTGTCGGAAGAGGACCGCCGGAATCTGATCGATACGACCATCGAGTCCCTGGGATTGAGTCACGTACGCGCCAGCCGCTTGTCGCAGTTGAGCGGCGGCCAGCGAAAGCGCGTGTCCATCGGGTGCGAACTTATCACGAGACCCAGCGTCTTGTTCCTGGACGAACCCACGTCCGGGATGGACCCGAGCACGGAAGAGCGCCTCATGCGGATCTTCCAGGATCTCGCGCACAACGGCACCACCGTCCTCATCACCACGCACATCCTGTACAACCTGCAAATGCTCGACCGCATCGTGATCATGTCGCGTGGACGTCTCGTCTTCTTCGGGACCCCCGCCGAAGCGTTGACATTCTTCGGCACCAACGGAAAACCCGTGGACCGTCCCACGCAGATCTTCGACATCCTGGAAGGCGAATCCGGACCAGCGGCCGGGAAGGAGCGCGGCGATGTGCGGGAAGAGGCGTCGAAACTGTACGAACGGCAGTACCGATCCTCGGACCTCTACGACAAGCACATCGGGAGCGCCCTGTCCGGGCTGGCGGGCGAGTTGCAGCGAACCGTCAAGCTCCCCGGTGGACCGGCTCCTACGGTGGCGCCCTCAGAAGGCGGCGCCCAGAAGCACGCCGACCTGCTTCAGAAGACAAAGCCAGGCCGGAGACTCTCTCCGGGAGGATTCCTGTCGCCGCGCGCACTCTGGACCTTGACGCGGCGAAACATTGTCATCAAGCTCGCTTCGCCGAAGCGCGCGCTCTTTTACCTGGCCGTACCGGTCGTGTTGGCACTGGTCACACTCACCTTGCGCACGGAGCCCTTCCCGGATGACGCGGAGATGGTAATCGCCAAGGACGAAATCGCCGAACAGATTCACGGAGGCCCCTTCGACTTGGGGAACCCCATCAAGGCCTTGCTCTCCCCCGACGGCGTGAATGATCCCCGCACCGCCGAAGCCGTCGTATTCGCCCTCAAACATGAAGGGGCCGCGAATCTGCCCACCCCGCTCAGCGTCTTGTTGATGATGGTCATGACGGCCGTGTTCGCGGGTACCCTCATGTCCTGTCTCGAACTGAGCACGGAACGGCCCATCTTCGCGCGGGAACGCATGGCGGGACAGAACGTTCTCGATTATCTGCTCAGCAAACTTCCGTTTCTCCTCGTGCTGACGGCGGTGCAATGCGCGATCTATCTGGCGATCTGCCGGGTCAAGCCAGAACTCCAGCATTTCGATCTGCTGTCCGCATACCTGGCGATGGTCGCCATGGCGTGGGCGGCGTGTTGTATGGGGCTGTTCTTGAGCGCGCTCGATCCGGCCGCGGGGCAGTTTTCCGTCATCCTTGCC
>JAHDWY010000385.1:0-4255 GCA_023384315.1 Candidatus Hydrogenedentota bacterium
GTCGGCGCTCAAGACCTCGTCGTGGTCGTCACGAAAGACGCCGTCCTCGTCATCCCCAAAGACCGCGCCCAGGACGTCCGGCATGAGGTGAAGGAACTAAAAGACCGGGGAGCCGGGCAGTTGTAGGAACGGATCGCCAACCTACCGCCGTGTTCGACGAACGCGGCGCCTCAGTCACGACCCAGTCGCGTTGTCTGCTGAAACGTCGCGCGGTCATCGACCGAGTGACTACGCAAACAACACCTTAAACGTCCGCAACTCGTAGGGCGTCACGTAGAAGCTGATCCGGTTGCCTTGAACCTTGACCGGCGCGTCGTTCTCTTCCATGAGATCGCATTCGCTGACGGATACGGGTTTCCGCTCGAAGGTGAGCGTCACGTCTCCCCGCTGGCCGTGGGCTTCGTAGAGCCGGACGATGACGGCGTCGGAATCCTCATGTTTCTTCACATGGTCGATGATGACATTGTCGTTGTCCACGCTGGCGAACGCGCCGACCGGGGATCGCGCGCCGTTGGTCTTTTCCGCGGGAACGGCGACCAGGGGTGTGTTGAGTTGGTGCCCCTCGTGGACCGACCCGTTGCGCCAGCCCCAGGCGTGGGGGAGGAGTGCGTAGGTGAACTCGTGCGCGCCTTCATCCGCATGGGGATCGGGATCGACCGAGGACCGCAGCAGCGACATGCGCAACACGTTTTCCTTCACGTCGTATCCGTACTTGCAGTCATTGAGCAGGCTCACGCCGTAGTCGCCTTCCGACAGGTCCACCCAACGCAACGCCGTGTTCTCGTACCGGGCCCGGTCCGCCGCGTCGTTGGTGTGCGTGGGCCGTTCGATGGCGCCGTACTGGATCTCGTAAGTCGCCCGCGTCGCGCGCACGTCCACGGGGAACGCTACTTTCAGCAACACCCGCTTCTCCCACCAATCGACTTTGGTGACGAAATCGATGCGGGGCGACGTGGCGTAGAGCGTCACATCCTGCGTGATGGTGCTGCGTTCCGTCTTGCGCACGATTCGCACCACCGCGCGTACGGGGCCGCTCTCAATGACTTCAATGCTTTCCGCCGGACCCGGCTCCCACATCTGGACCTCGTAATTGTGGTCGATGTCCCAGGCGTCGTGTTCCCAAGGGCGGTCGTCGAACAGTTGCAGGACGTTGGCCCGCGCGCCCTTTGGCAGAATCTCCCGTTGTTCAACCTTGTCGTAGACCTTCGTCAAGGCGCCAAACTTGTCAAAGCGGATGCGGATGGAATCGTTCTCCATTCCTGTGCCCGTGGCGCGCAGGAGACCGCTGGGTTCGGCGTGGCGCGTGCCCGTGACGATTCGATAGACCGCGTGTCCAAGCGGCGGCACGTTCCGCGTCTCGAAAATGATTTCGTTCTTCCCGATCTGCTGACTCGGTACTGGATTCCCGGCCGTGTCGACGACGCAGAATTTGTCCGGCAGATTGGGAACCTTCGCCGTTGCGATATCGTCGCGCACCCAGCCCAGGGTGTTGAATACCACAATGGGAACACCTTCCCCGGCCGTGGCGATGGTGCCGAGAATGTGGTCCAAGGCCGTATCCCGAATGGATGCAATGATCGTGTTGGCCTCCGCATAGTCCTTGTCGGCCTGCGCGTAGACCTCATTGATCGACGATCCCGGCAGGATGTCGTGGAATTGGTTCGTCAGGACATGTTTCCACGCGTCCCACAGACGCGCGTGGTCGTACTTCCCATCCGAAAGGTGGGCCAGAACGCTGAAGAATTCCGCGTCGCGCAGGGCGACTTCGCACTTCCGGTTGTTCCGCTTCGTGCGAGCCTGCGTCGTCTGGCAGGCGCGATGGAGTTCGAGATACAACTCGCCGTTGTACACCGGGAGCGTTTCTTTCTCGGCCCGTTTACGCATGCGCTCGACGCTGTCCGACAGCCGTCCGAACTCGCACTTGGGCACGCCCACGATGTTGCCAAGCCGTTTGCCGTGCTCGATCATGTTCATCGTCGGACCGCCCCCGCCGTCGCCCCAGCCGAAGGCGAAGGGGATTTCGTCCGCCTTCTCCTTCTGCTTGAACTGATTCCACTGGGCGATGCAGTTCTTCGGGATTGGATTGCCGTTGTAGTTCAAGGGAGGCATCAGCGCGAACGTGCGCGTGCCGTCCGTGCCTTCCCACTGGAACATGCTGTACGGAAACTCGGTGAACATGTTCCACGCGATCTTGGTTGTGACGAAGGCCGTGAGTCCCGCCTTCTTCATGATCTGCGGGAGCGCCCATGTGTACCCGAAGGAGTCCGGCACCCATGCGATGAGCGAACGCTTTCCGAATTCGCGTTCGTAGAAGCGGTTGCCGTAGAGGTACTGCCGGATCAGCGATTCGCCGGACGGCACGTTGTGGTCCGGCTCGATCCACGGCGCGCCGCAGAGTTCCCAACGCCCTTCTTTCACGCGCTTCTTGATGCGCTCGTACAACTCGGGGTAGTACGTCTTGATCCATTCGTACTGCACCGGCTGACTGCACGAGAAATGAAACTCGGGATAGCGGTCCATCAGGTTCAGCACCGTGGAGAACGTGCGCGCGCACTTGCGTTTGGTCTCGCGAAGGGGCCACAACCACGCCGTGTCGATGTGGGCATGACCGGCCAGAACAAGCTTGCCCATCCCGTAGCTGGTCTCGAATTCCTTGAGTCCCCGCTGCAAGGCCCGGCGCGCTTTCACAAGGGATTCAAAATAGGCCTTCTCGCCTTTGTGTTGGAGGTCGACTATCCGCACGCAACGGTCCAGAAGTTCCATGAGCTTCCGCGCCGGCGCGAAGTTGGTATCCAGTTCCTGAATGACTTCCCATACAACCTGCGCGTCCCAGAAGAAGTCCCAGGCTTCCGGGTGCATGACCGCGATGTCGGCATATCCAAAGGAATGGTAGTAGTCGTGGCGCGTGCTCGGGCAGGCTTCGAGGACGATCTCGAAGGTGTCTCCGCCTTTCGCTTTGTCGGTCAGGAACAGCTCGTCACGGTTGCGGTCCAGTCCCTGGAACGGAACGCCGTTCACGTAGGCGAGCGATTCGCCCCCCTCGTTTACATCCGGCGCGCCGTGGACGTAGGAAGATGAAATCGTTCGGACCAGCGCGACGACTTTCTTGCCCTTCATGCTTGCCGGGATGGTGGCTTTCATGCGAAACCACGTGGTCTGATCGTACCCGCCCCAGATGCCCCGAATTTGGAAAGCTTTCCAGCCCGTCTTCGGCGCGCGTTCGGGTCCCTTGCCGGTCCCGGTAACGCAGCATTCAAGGTTGCCGATGGGTTCGCGGTCGCTGTAAATGGTCTGCTCGATCTCTCGAATGATCCGCTGAAGTTGCAGCGATTCAATCCGGCGCTCGGCGTCGAAATTGGGCATGGAACGGCTCCTGTACATCGTGCGGTGCGAGGGCGTCCCTGTGGAAGTTCTTCGTGGGGGACCCCAGGTAATGGGGGCCAATTATAGAGAGGGATTCAGGGCTAGAACAAATCGAACCTGTGGGAGCGAAACGTACTGACGCACCACCGGGCGCGGTGCGGCCAAGGCGTCCCGTGATGAACCCGCTTAACTCCCTTCGCGGCGTTCTCTTCGACTCGGCCTACTATCGGGAGTCGAGTCGTCAGAAGCGGCCGCGGGCGAATCCGAGGAGCCGGAATTCTTGTGGTCTTCACAGCCGCTTCCTCCGACTAACAGCGCAAGAACTGTACAAGTACCCAAGAACCACTTCACTTCCCAATCCTCCTTCGGGCGGTGACCGAGCCAGACCATGCGGTGCGTACTCGAACGAAACCAGGCAACCCCTACGTCTGGTCAGTATATTCGATGAACGCAGGGTTTTGTGTCATCCGAAATCGCCGGAAGCATCTGTAACGCCGCTGCCGGGACATCGGTACTGTAGATGCGCCCGAACCGCGGGTTTGCCTTACGACGCGTGTGCAAAGGCTGAGCGAAAGCAGCTTTGCCTTCAGCCCCGGTACGTGGTGATTTCAGGAAGGAGTGCGTCGCGTGCGGCGTGGCGTGCGAATTCAAGTGCGCCGCGTCGTTGCGGAAGACGTGCTGATTTTTCGTCGGAGGCGCAATCGATTCGCTTCGCTACCACAGGCGGAGCGATCGAGAGCGGCGAATGGCGAACATTGTGGGTCCGGCTGGGATCGGGTCGCACACGTCACAAGGGGATTTACAACAGGTCCAGGCCCAATACCCTTTGTTGCCGGTCTCAGTCCGGAATCCACAATGCCATCCTAAACCCGGCTGCGGCCGGGAAGCAATC
>JAHDWY010000385.1:4265-5162 GCA_023384315.1 Candidatus Hydrogenedentota bacterium
CTTAGTAGATCAGCTCCGCCCAGCGGTCGCAGGCGATAAGGTGCTTCTTCAGCCGGAGCCATTTCTCATCCGACCCAGCCATCTTCGCGAGCGCCTTGTCGAGCATGTCGCTTACCTGTTCAAGACCGGCCACATAAACGTACGTGTTCGGGTCCTGCAACATCTCCCAGACTTCCGAGGCGTTCTCCGAAAGGGTGCGCTCCAGATCGACGGGCTCGTTCAAATGCGGCCGTGGGCTGACTGACTCGAAGGCCTTGAACGTTTCCTTGTCGTAATAATTCCCCAAGTCGTTCTTCTGGTCGTTCATGTACAACAGTTCCATGCCGCGCTTCGCGCCGTAGAACAGCCGCACCTTGCCCTTCCACTCGCCGACCTCGTCGTAGATGTGTTTCACGAACGCGCGGAACGGGGCAATGCCCGTGCCCATGCCGATCATGAGGATGTTGGCCGTGGGATCTTCCGGCAGGGTGAACGCGATGCCGTAGGGCCCCGTCAACGTAATCGTGTCGCCGGGCTGCAAATCGCACAGATAGTTGGACGCGACGCCGGGATACCGTTCGCCGTTGACTTCGTCGATGTAAAAACAGCGCCGCACGCACAGCGACATCGTCGACGTGCCCGGCTTCTCGCCTTTCTCGGTGCTGGCCACCGAGTAGAGGCGGAAGTGGTTCTCATTGCCGAACTCGTGAGGTCCCGGAATGAGCAGGCCAACGCTCTGGCCGAGTTTGAAGTGAAACTCCCCCTTGTCGACTTCCAGGACAATGTGCCGGACTTCGTCCGGGGAATCTTCCGGGGTGATGCGGGTGCTTTCGAGGACTTTACCCTCGAAGGTGGTGGAAACGTCGTACTCTTGCAGGCGCGCCATGACCGTAATCTCCTTTGTTCACTCGCGCCTGG
>JAHDWY010000386.1:0-730 GCA_023384315.1 Candidatus Hydrogenedentota bacterium
CGCACACCACCGCACGGACCCGTCGAGTTGGTAGTAGTCGATCAGATCATACATGCGGCCCAACTGCTCGATTTCTTCCTGGTCCTTCGATTCCTCGACGCGCGTGATGGACGACATAATGACCAAATTCGCGGCCCCGCGCAGGGCTTCGCTCTTACCGTAAGCTTCGATTAAACCCGGCAGGTTCTTTACCCGGTCGACGCGCGACATGGCAAACACCGGCGGCAGGTCCGGGTTGTTCAAGCGGCCCACGCTGCCCTCGGGAGGTTCGTGTTGGAACAAGAGCCCGTGAATCTTCTCGATCACGGTGTCAATGCGGCGATCCGTCTCGCCGAAAGGAAAGAAATGCTCTTCACTCGCGCCCGGTGGAACGATGTTGTAGCGCGCGAGGCTCGGGTCCATCCCTGAAGTCACGCGATACAGCCCCGGCATCGAAAACGTTTCGTACGACTCAAACATCCCCATTTCCGTGTCGGTCCCGCCGATTTCGCGATATGAACTCGAGATAATGAAGTCTGCCGCGTTGTACGCGATGATGTCTGCCGTAAACTGGCACGAGAAGTGATATTCATTCTCCATATCGGCCCAGTGCATGTCGCTCATGAGGTACTTCGTCTTCTCCAACGCGTGCACCGCCGCGCAATGCGTCGTATCCAGATCATCTGCCAGGCGATGGGCCACGAGATTCCCATCACTGTAGTGGCCCACGATGAGATCCGGGATCGCCATG